>CAYHRZ010000712.1:0-2500 GCA_964359125.1 uncultured Klebsiella sp.
CTTCTAGCCCCCCACCTACTTCGTCTCCGACAACACCTACTGCGACGACTTCACCGCCAAGTCGTACCCCGGCAACGGCGAGACCTGCGACGGCATCGACAACAACTGCGACGGCAGCGTCGACGAGGGCGTAACGACCACCTACTACGCCGATATCGACGGCGACGGCTATGGCGACGTCGACTTCGGCCAGCAGGCGTGCGCCCTGCCCACCGGGTACTCCGCCAACGCCGACGACTGCGACGACGGCGACAACGAGGTGCACCCCGGCGCCAGCGAGTACTGCGACGGCGAAGACGACAACTGCGACGGCACCGTCGACGAAGACACCGCCCTGGACGCGCCCACCTGGTACGCGGACAGCGACAGCGACGGCTACGGCGACGCCTCCGCCAGCGACGTCGAGTGCTACGCCCCCACCGGGTACGTGGCCGACAACACGGACTGCGACGACGCGCGCGACGCCACCAACCCCGGCGCCAGCGAGTACTGCAATGGCGTCGACGACGACTGCGACGGACCACCGACGAGGACTCGGCGGTCGATGCCCTGACCTGGTACCTCGACGCCGACGCCGACGGCTACGGCAACAACACTGTCACGAGCCTCGCGTGCAGCCAGCCCAGCGGCTACGTCGGCAACGACGACGACTGCGACGACGGCGACCGGTCCAGCTACCCCGGCGGCACCGAGGTTTGCGACGGCGCCGACAACGACTGCGACGGGACCGTCGACGACAACCCCGTCGACGGCACGACCTACTACGCCGACGACGACGGCGACACCTTCGGTGACCCGGCCGACACGGTGAGCGAGTGCTCGGTGCCCTCCGCCTACGTGGAGAATGGCTACGATTGCGACGATGGCGACGCCGGCGAGCCGGTCGTGGCCGACGCCTATGGCGGCTCCTCGGCCGGCAACGGCAGCGCGAGCAACCCCTACAGCTCGCTCCAGGACGCCATCGACGACGCGTGGCAGTGCGTCCTGGCCTACAGCGGCACCTACACCGAGGCCATCGACCTCGACGGAAAGTCGCTCGACCTGTGGGGCGTCGAGGGCTCCGAGCTCACCACCATCGACGCGGCGCTCACGCCCTGCGACTACAGCAATCCGTACGACTGCCAGTCCGCGCTCACCATTGCCTCCGGCACCGGCGCCTCACCCACGATCCGCGGCTTCACGATCTCGGGCGGCACCGGCGGCGTGAGCGTCAGCACCTCGACCGACACGTGCGCCGACTCGACCGCCTCTCACAACGGCACGGACACCTGCACGGTCTACACCTTCACCTACTGCGGCGGCGGCGTGTACGTGGCGGGCGACGACCCGGTGCTCTCCGACGTGATCCTCTACAACAACTCCCTCCCCGACTTCGACCAGGTCGTGGTGGGCTCCTACGAACAGTGGTGGCTCTACAGCTACGGTGGCGGGTTGTGCGTGTCCGATGGCAACGCCACGCTGGAAGGGGTGTGGATGGTCAACAACGACGCCGACGCGGGCGGCGGCCTGTACGTCGGGTCGACCGGCAACGTCGAGTACAGCTACGGCATCATCGGGGAGAACGACGCCACCGATGGCGGCGGCGTGGCCGTGGCGGGCGGCACCTTCTCCGCGACCAACGCCGTGGTGGCCTGCAACGAAGCCACGACCGACGGCGGCGGCTTCTTCGCCGAGGACTCGGCCGCGATGTTCTTCGAGAACGTGTCGGTCTACGGGAACGAGTCGAGCACCAGCGGTAGCGCCCGCGGTGCCGACGCCTGGATCCCATCCACGGCGACGTTCTGGATGATCAACTCCGTCGTCGAGAACGATGTCGACGTCGCGCTGCTCTACGGCGACGGCTCGGCAACCCTCCAGTACAACAACGTCTACAACGACAGCGCCGTCGGCAGCAACTACGGCGGAAGCTGGTCCGCGGGCGTCGGCAGCATCAGCGCCGGCGGGAACTTTGCCCGCGCGCGTTGCGACGGTAACCCCTACAACGACACATGGACGCTGGACAGCTACTCCAGCGCCGTCGACGCCGGCGACTCCGACGCCGCCTACAACGACCCCGACGGCTCCCGCAACGACATGGGGGCCTATGGCGGCCCGGGCGGGGGCGGCTGGTAGGCCGACGACGACCGGGACGAGAGGTGCCGGGACAGGGGCGGCGCGAGCGCGACGCGCCTGGCGGACGCCTCAGTCGCCCTGCGACCCGCGCTCACACCAGAGAGCGCTGCCGTCGAGCGTCCACACGGCCACGCCCTCACCCTCCAAGGCCGGTGCGCCGATGACGGGTGCGAGGAGCCGCCGGACGCGGTTCCAGGCCGAGCGTCCCATCGTCCCCGGGCCGAGCCCGGCGGCGGCGCCCTCGAAGCGCGACAGGTCGGCTACGACGTACCGGAAACCAACGTCGACCAGCCGTTGGCGATCCGCCTGGTCGTAGGCGGGATCGCGCAGGAACTCCAGTCCGAGGCCGGCGCCTGGCTGGTGCCAGCCGCATCGCCGCGGAAATCGG
>CAYHRZ010000713.1:0-2498 GCA_964359125.1 uncultured Klebsiella sp.
TCTACCCCGGCGTGGAGGTAGTCTGGGACGACGGGGTCGACGACGACTGGGACGGCCGCGACGACGACCAGGACGGCGACGGCTACGACCTCGCCCAGGACTGCGACGACACCGACCCCGGCAAGAACCCGGGCGCCATCGAGAAGATCGACGGCGAAGACAACGACTGCGACGGCTGGATCGAGACCGACGACCGCGACGGCGACGGGCTCATCGACCTCGTGGAGTGGCTCATCGGCAGCGACCACGAGGACCCCGACACCGACGGCGACACCATGCTCGACGGCGACGAGGTGAACAGCGGCCCCGACCGCGACGGCGACCAACTCATCGACTGCCTGGACACCGACGACGACGGCGACGGCATCAGTAGCCGCACGGAGATGGAAGTGGACCTCGACGGCGACCACGTGTTCGACACCGACGCCGATGGCGACGGGATCCCCAACGCCCACGACCTCGACAGCGACGACGACGGTTACCTCGACGCCGACGAGGGACAGGGCGACGAGGACTTCGACGGCAAGCCCGACTTCCTCGACTACCAGGGGCCCTATGCCGGCGGCGGGTGTGGCACGTCCTGGGCGGGGGGAATGTTGCTGCTCGGTCTACCGCTGCTGCGGCGGAGGCGGGCATGATCCTCCTCCTCGCCACCACCGCCCTCGCCATCGACGCGCACGGCTTCCAACTCTTCGGCACCTCCGGCGACCCGGCGGCGTTCCCTCGGCTCGGCAGCGCCTACGCTGGCCGCGGGGGTAGCTGGGACACGCTGCTGGCCTTCGACTACGCCGACCGTCCCCTGTCGGAAACCATGCCCTGGGGCCGGGAGCCGGTGTTGTCGTCACTGGGGACGATCTACGCCGCGGGCGGCTACTCCTTCGGGGGCCTGCGCCTCGACGCTTCGCTACCGGTGCACGCCTTCGGCGAGGACCTGTCGGGATCGTTCACCACCACCGGCGACATGCGGCTCGGCGTGCTGGTCCCGGCGCTGCGGGGCAAGGGCTGGCTGCCGCAACTCGCCCTGCAGGCCAACCTCTGGGCACCCACCGGCGACGAGGCGCACTACGTGGGCAGCGCCGGGCCCCGCGCCGGGCTGGTCGCCCTCGCCCAGGTGCACCAGGGCGACCTCGACCTGCTGGCCATGGCGGGCATGCAGGCGGGATTCCCCGAGGAGGCCCGCAACCTCGACACGGGTCTCGGCCCGCTGGTGGGCATCGGCGCCGGCTACACCTGGTCCGACGCGATCACCACGCAGCTCGAGCTCACCTCGCAGACCGACGTCGTGGCCGAGGACTGGCCGCTGGAAGCGATGGTCTCCGGCCGTTACCGGTTGCCGCAGGGGGCGTTCGCGTCACTCGGCGCGGCGGCGGGACTCAACGACGGCATCGGCGCCGCCAACTGGCGCGCCTTCCTGGCGGTGGGCTGGACCTACACCAAGCCCGCGCCCGCAGCCCCGCCACCCGAGATCGATCCCAACCTCGACACCGACGGCGACGGGATCCCCGACGTGATCGACGGTTGCGACGACATGCCCGAGACGGTGGACGGCTTCGAGGACGAGGACGGCTGCCCCGAGTTCGACGGCGACCAGGACGGCGTGGAGTTCGCCAAGGACCTCTGCCCCCGCGATCCCATCCACCCCGAGCAGGACCCTCGCTACAGCGACGGCTGTCCCAAGGTGGCGGAGTGGGCGGGCGACCGCATCGTCATCACCGAGGCGATCTTCTTCCGCGAGGGGCGCGCGGAGCTGCTGCCCAGCGCCGAGGCCGTGCTCGACGCGGTGCGCGGCGTGATGGTGAGCCACCCCGAGATCGCGTACTTCCTGGTGGAAGGGCACACCAACACCAACGGCCCCGACACCTACAACCTGCGCCTGTCCGATGCCCGTGCGTTCGCGGTGATGGACTGGCTAGTGACCCACGGCGTGCCCGCCCATCGTTTGTTGTCCAAGGGCTTCGGCGAGACCCGCCTCCTGGTTCCCGACACCCACGCCGACGCCGAGGCGCTGAACCGGCGCGTGGAGTTCCGCGTGGCCAGCGTGGAAGACCTCCCGGTGGACGCCCGCCGCGTCGAGGTGCCGGACGACGTGCGGCGGTAGTCGCAACCCGCACCCGGCGCGCGGGGGAAGGTGGCGAAGCCGGATGGGGGCGGCACGCCTTCACCCGGAGGCTGCCGGAGCCCGCCACGCTGCTAGATCCTCGCCTTCCCCCGCCTGCGGGGGAAGGTGGCGAAGCCGGATGGGGGCGGCACGCCTTCACCCGGAGGCTGCCTGAGCCCGCCACGCTGCTAGATCCTCGCCTTCCCCCGCGTGCGGGGGAAGGTGGCGAAGCCGGATGGGGCGGCACAAGCTTGCACCCCCGGAGGCCGCTCCGCCTGACCGGCGGACGCCCCCTCCCGGCCTCCCCCGCAAGCGGGGGAGGAGGGGGAGCGCGCGCCCCGCGTGCGGGGGAAGGTGGCGAAGCCGGATGGGGGCGGCACGCCTTCACCCGGAGGCTGCC
>CAYHRZ010000714.1:0-2467 GCA_964359125.1 uncultured Klebsiella sp.
CCCTTGCCCTCGTCGCCCCACTGGGCACCGACCACCACGACGTTCGCCATGCGGGCCGGCTATCCCGCTGGCCGCGCCCTACCGCCCGCGGATGCGCTTCTGCGCCTCCCGCGCGCCGGCGTGGCGCGGGTTGATTTCCAGCGCCGCGTGCAGTTCGCGGAGCGCGTTGGCCTCCATCTTCTGCTCCGCGTACATCTCCGCCAGCATCACCCGGAAGTCCGGGTTGTCGGGCTCCGTGCCGACGGCGCGGCGAAGCAGGTTGATCGCCTCGCGTGGGTCGTCGTCGTGGGTCTTGACCAGGTACCCCAGTCGAGCGAACGCCACGCCCCCCTCCGGGTCGCACTCGATGGCCTTGCGGTAGTTGGCCATCGCGTCTTTCACGTTCTGGTACTGCTCGGCCTGCTGGGCCAGCAGCACGTAGGTGGCGCCCCGCGCCTGCCGGGCCTTCACCTGCGCCTGGTGGAACAGGTCGGCGTAGGCGGCGTTCCGGGGGTCGTACCGCGTAGCCAGGTAGAGGGCGCCCTCCGCCTTGGCGAAACGGCCCGCCTTGAAGTCGTCCAGGCCCGTGTTGTAGTAGTTGGCGGCGCGAGCCAGTTGCTCGGCAATCTGCGCCTTGATCTTGCTCATCGCCGAGGGCGGCTGGGGACGTGGCGGCTGGGGCGGCTGGGCGGGGGCGGGGCGCGGCACGCCGTCGGTCGCGGCGATGCGCGGACCGGCCGAGCCGCGGTCGATCTTCACCTCGAACCCGGGGACGGCGTCTTCCTTGGCCCGGGGAGCCACCTTCTCGACCTCGATGCCCTTCTGCGCCAGGTCGCTGTCGTAGACCGCCCGCTTGTTCGGCTCCCGCAGGGTCTTGTAGGCCCGCGTGATGTTGACGAAGTTCTCCTCCACCACCGCCATCAACTCGCCGGCCTCGCGGCTGTAGAAGCGATCGGGGTGCCACTCGCGGACGTACTCCCGGTACGCCTGTTCGACGTCGTCTCGCGCGCAGCTTCGATCGAGGCCCAGGACGGCGTAGTACGTGCCGCCCTGCGCGAGTTGCTCCACTCGTTGGATGGCCAGTCGCTCGTCCGCCGTCAGCGGCGTCTTTTGCATCGCGTGGGAGCATACCCGAACCGGCGGCACGGGCAAGGCGATCCGCGCTCCCGGGTCCGCTACGGTTTTCGCGCTCTCGGGTGTGCCTTCCGGTAGGCGAGGCGCAACGTGTCGAGGTCCACGTGGGTGTAGCGCTGGGTCGTCGACAACGAGGCGTGGCCCAGGAGTTCCTGTACGCTGCGGATATCGGCCCCGCCGGCCACGAGGTGCGTGGCGAAGCTGTGGCGCAGCGCGTGCGGGTGCACGTCGGGGACGCCCACCCCGTCGGCGGCGGCCCGCACCACGTCCCAGGCACAGCGCACCCCGAGTCTCCGCCCTCGGCCGTTGAGGAATAGCGGCCCGTTGTCGCAGTCGCGCTCCGACACGAGCGCGCCGACCGCGGACAACGCTTCCTTCCCTACCGGGACGATGCGCGCCTTGTTGCCCTTGCCGTGTCGAACGTGCACCGTGCCGCCCTCGACGTCGACGTCGTCGATGTCGAGCGCCACCAGTTCCGACACGCGGAGGCCCGCCCCGTAGGCCAGCTCCAAGAGGGCGCGATCCCGTGCGCCCACCTCGGCCTCCACCACGCGGGTGGCCTCGTCGACCTCCAGCACCCGCGGCAGCGGCAGCTTCACGCGCGGCGACCGCAGGCGGTCCGTGGGCGCGTTCTCGACGATGCCCTCGCGCCGTGCCCACTTGAAAAAACTGCGGGCCGACGACATCCGCCGCGCAATGCTCGCCGGGGCTCGGGAACCCGCCGCCAGCCAGCGTCGCAGGTCCGTGGTGGACGCCGATTCGACGGAGCGGGGTGACACTGCCTCCTCGAGCGACCGGAGGTCCAGCGCGTAGGCGCGAAGGGTGTGCGCCGATGCGCCTTTCTCGGCGCGCATGTGGTCGAGGAAACGGTCCACGCTCGTCGCCATGCCCACTTCGGTATGCCGGTCGCGACGTCCTTGCCCAGGCGGGACCCGGGGAGTATCCATGCGACCCCATGCCCAAGCCCCTCGTCATCGTCGAGTCCCCGACCAAGCAGCGCCTGATCCAGAAGTTCCTCGGCAACGACTACATGGTCGAGGCCAGCGCTGGGCACATCCGCGACATCCCGGAGCCGAAGGAACTGCCCGAGGCGATGCGCAAGGGTCCCTACGCCGAGTTCGGCATCGACGTCGGCAACGACTTCCTGCCCTACTACGTGGTCGACGCGAAGAAGAAAGGGAAGATCACCGAGCTCAAAGACAAGCTGAAGGGCGCCTCGGCCCTCTACCTCGCGACCGACGAGGACCGCGAGGGGGAGAGCATCTCCTGGCACCTCGTCGAGGTGCTCAAGCCCAAGGTGCCGGTAAAGCGGATGGTGTTCCACGAGATCACCCCCGAGGCCATCCGCGCGTTT
>CAYHRZ010000715.1:0-2463 GCA_964359125.1 uncultured Klebsiella sp.
TCCAGCACGTACGCCGCGCCGACCCCGATGCCGATCACGTGCTCGTCGACGGTGCCCTCGCTGCCGAACGCGCTGGCGGGCAGGTAGTGGTAGTCCCACGACACGTTGGCCCGCACCGCCACCGGGGAGTCGCCCACGGGAATGTCGACGAGCAACCCCGCGTGCGTGGCGGCGGGCACCCACGCGAAGGTTTCGCCCAGTTCGAAGGTGAGGTGGAGCCGCGACGGCGTGTCGAGGTCCAGCTGTCCCATGAGTCGCGCGCCGAGGTAGTCGGCGAGGCCCACCTGCGCCGCCGTTCGCGTGTCGTCCGTGTAGGTGAAGTACGGCGCGTTCAGCGACTGCACCTCGATGCGCCCGCCCACGCCGAGCATGTCGGCCACGCCGTGCACGTAGCCCACGCCCGCGCCGAGGTCCCGGATGACGGTGAGGAAGGTGCTGTCGCCGAGCTTGTACCAGTTCGCCGAGAAGCGCCCCTGCCCGTGGAACTTCACCCGGCCCGGACCCACCGGTAGCCCGTAGTCGGCCCGCAGGCCGAGCCCCCAGAAGCCACCGCCGGGCGCCGCCAGGGCGGCGTTGGCCGCGCCGCCGCTGCCGTCGGTCAGCAAGGCGTAGGGCCCGCGCGTGTTGGACAACACCCCCCCGAACCGGCCGGCGGCCACCTCCGAGGAGGCGCGCGGCGCGACGGTGCTGCTGGAGGACCCGGTGGTCGACGGAGCGGTCGACGCGCTGGTGGCCTTGCTGGTGGAGCCCACCGAGTCGAAGGTGGGGAGCTTGAGCGTTGCGACGGCCGACCCCGCGGTCGCCCGGATCTCGAGCGGCCCGTCGGTGCCGGCGGGGAGCTGCACCGGGACGGCGTAGCTCCCGTCGCGGTTGTCGGTGATCGTCCCCACGGTGGCCGGGGAGGCGGTGATCGCCAGCTTCTGGCCCGCGACGCCGGCCCCGGCATCGTCGGTGACCCGCAACTGCACCAGGATCGCCGCGCCCGGCGTGGTGTACCCGGGGGTGGTGGTGATCATCACGCTCGACGGCGGACCGGCCTTCGGGACGACGCCGGCGCGGACGACCACCACGGACGGCGCGGCCGTCTGCCAGCGCTCCAGCGCCGCGAGGTGTCCCGGGCTGCCTCCGGGGGGAGGGGAGGCGAAGACGTTCTTACCGACCTGGAACACCGGCAGTTCGGTAACCAGCCCCGCAGCCTCGACGCGGAGCGTTTGCAGCCCTGGCGCGGTGCCGGCCTTGTAGGTGACCCTCGCGAGGCCCTTGGCGTCGGACTTGGCGGTGGGCGGCAGCACGCCGTCGCCCCGGGGGACCGCCAGCTTGAACTCGACGTTGGCCACGGGAAGGTCGTAGGCATCGACCGCGACGAGCGTGAGCGTGGTGGTGTCGAGGCCGTTCCCGGAGACGGTGGGCGACACCGTCCACGCGAGGATCCGAGCCGGGGACAAGGACGACACGTCGACCTGCGGCGCGCCGTACACCCGCACCCGGTCAGTCTTTGACGAGCCCGAGAAACTCGCGACGTAGCTGCCGTCCTTGTTGTCCTTCACCGAGCCCGAGAGCGACGCGCCCTCCAGGGTGAACTGCGGCGACCGCCCCGCGAGAGAGGTGCCGCCTGCGTCCTTCAGGTTGGCAAACACCTTCACGGTGCCGCCGCCGACCGGCACCTCGGGCGGGTCGGCGGCGAGGGTCATCCTCGGCAGGGGCGACAACACGCGCACCTTCTTTTGCGCGGTGAGCCCGTTCCAACTCGCGCCGAGCGTCACGTCGCCCGGCGCCGTGGGGAGCGTCCACGCCGCCTGCATCACCCGCCCGTCGGGCCCCGGCGTCGCCACCGCGCCCGCGCTGGCCGTGAGCAGCATGTCGGAGGCGGACTGTGGCTCGCCGTTGGCGGTGAGCGCCACCGCCCGGAGCGGAATCGTCGCCTCCGCGCCCGCCACCACCGAGGCCGGGAGAGGGAGGAAGACCAGCTGGCCGCCCTGGGGCACACCCGGGATGGGGACTTCCTTCTCGACCTTCGAGGTGTCGGCGTTCACCGTGGTGAGCCGACCGGTAGGCAGGCGCGGATCCAGGTTCAGCTCGAAGCTCACCTTGTTCTTGCTGTCAGCCTTGAAGGGGCCAAACTGTTGTCCACCCATCGCCAGCACGTTGGTCGACCCGGCGGGGGCGTCGAACTGGATGGTCTTCTTCAGCAAGAGGGGCAGCGTCGCGATGCCGCTGATGCGCGGCGCGGCTGCGTCGGCGGCGGTGATGGCAACCATCACCGGACCGCTGAGCGTCTTGGGCGCGGTGTAGCGGGCGGCGTAGGGGCCGTCGCCCATCGACACGGCCGGGTCGATGGTGCCCGTGCTCGCGGTGAGCACGAAGCGCCTGCGGTCCGCGGCCACTGGGGACGTGCCGCACGGGACGAGCTACAACGACGCGCTCTGCCCCGCGCCGAGGGTGACGGGGTCGAAGGTGATCGCC
>CAYHRZ010000716.1:0-2456 GCA_964359125.1 uncultured Klebsiella sp.
GCGAACCGCTTCACGGACGCGGCGGGCAACGGGAACACGGCCGGGGAACTGCGCTGGGAGGGCGACATGACGCTGGCGTGGGCGAGAGGGTTCGGAGCGAGCGGGCGGGACGAAGGCACCGCGGTGGTGGTGGACGCGGCGGGCAACGTGACCACCGCGGGAACTTTCAGCGGGACAGTGGACTTCGATCCCGGCGCGGGCGTGAGCAATCTGACCGCCGCCGGCGGGCGGGACCTGTATATCACAAAATTGGATGCAGCGGGCAATCTGCGGTGGGCGCGCGCGATGGGCGGGGCGGCGACCGACGAGGTGCGGGCCCTGGCGCAGGACAGCGCGGGCAACCTCATCCTCGCGGGCTCGTTCGCGGGCCAGGGGGACTTCGATCCGGGCCCGAGTGCGCGCACCCTCGGGGCGAACGGCGGGACGGACGTATTCCTCCTCAAACTCAACGCAGACGGAGCGCTGCTCTGGGCCCAGGCGCTGGGCGGAGCGGCGCACGAGCAGGCGACCTCCGTCGCCGTCGATCCCGCCGGGGACATCTATCTCGGCGGCTTTTTCAGCGGGACGGTGGACTTCGATGCCGGCTCGGAGTTCGTGCCCCTGACGGCCACCGGAGGGGCGGATGCCTTCGTCGCGAAGTTCAGCGCCGAAGGCGCACTCCGGTGGGCCAAGGCGCTGCCGCCAGCCGCCGGCCACGCAGCCGCACTGACGCGTGCCGTCGGCCTGGACGCGGCGGGCGGGCTCTACGCGCTGAGTGCGTCCCTGCCGCTGGCGGCCACCTTTGATCCCGCCCTGGGCACCGCCGGGCTCGAGCCCCAAAGCGGGCTGGCCACGGCGCTGACAAAACTGGATACGACCGGCAGCGTGACCTGGGCCCAACGTTGGAACAGTGCGGACGGCGTCCTGGGCAGCAGTCTCGCCGTGAGTGCGTCGGGCGAAGCGGTGATCGGCGGCACGTTCCGCGGCACCGCGGACTTTGATCCGGGAGCGGGCACCACGACCCTGACGGCAGCGGGCGAGCACGACGGCTTTGTGCTACGGCTGGATGCGACCGGCGCGCACCTCTGGAGCAAGCGCTTCGGTGGCACGGCGGGTGACGAGGTGCACGCGGTGGCGCTCGATGCGACCGGCGCCGTCTACGCGCTGGGTGGCTTCCGCGGCACGGTGGATCTCGATCCCGGCGCGGGCACGGCCAGTTACACGGCGCCGGCAGCCGGCGAGGATGCGTTCCTCGTGAAGCTGACTCCGGCCGGCGACTACGGATGGTCGAAGGTCTGGAGCGGCCCGGGCGACGAAAGCGGGCGCGGGCTCGCGGTGGACGCGGTGGGGGAAGTCTACGCGACGGGCCGGTTTGGCGGGACGGTGGAGTTTGCCGGGACTGCGGGCCTGGCGCCACTGACGGCGGCCGGCGGGACGGATGCGTTTGTCCTGCGGCTGACGACCGCGGGTGCGATCTTATTGGATACGCAGGTGGCCATGGTTGCGGCGAGCGAACGGCAGAGCCCGCGCGAGACGACGGTCACGAACACGAGCGTGGCCTACCGCGTGCGTTTCACCCGTGCGGTGACGGGCGTGGACGCATCCGACTTTACTTTGACGACCACCGGCGGACTCACCGGCTTGATCGCGGACGTGGCGGCGCTGAGCGGTCACGATTACCTCGTGACCGTGCACGCGCTCACGGGCAGCGGCACGGCGCGGCTGGACGTGAAGGCAAGCGGCACGGGGATCACGGATCAGGCGGCGGGCAACGCGCTGGGTGGCGGCTTCGCGACCGGCGAAGTCTTCACCGTCCAGGCGGCGACGACACAGCCGGTGATCGCCAGCGCGGTGACGGCGGGCGGCACCTACGGCAGCGCGTTTAACTACGCGATCACGGCGTCACGCACGCCGCTGAGTTTTACCGCGACCGGACTGCCCGCGGGCCTGGGCGTGAACAGCGCGACCGGAGTGATCAGCGGAATACCGCGGGAAGCGGGGGTGTTTGCGGTGAGCCTCGGGGCGTTGAACGTGAGCGGGCAGGGCGGTGGCGCCCTGGTGCTGCGGATCGCGAAAGCAGCGCTGACGGTGACGGCGGCGAACACGAGCCGGCCCTACGGCCAGCCCAATCCGATCTTCGCGGTAAACTACAGCGGCTTCGCCAGCGGCGACACGGTGGCGGTGCTGACCGCGGCGCCGGTCATCACGACCCCGGCGGGCACTGCTTCGCCCGCGGGCGTGTATCCACTCCAGCCCAACGGCGGCGCGTCCGACCGCTATGCGTTCACCTACGTGGCGGGGAATCTCACGGTGACCAAGGTGCCGGTGGTGATCGCGCTTTCCCAACTGGCGCAGAGTTACACCGGCCAGGGCCTCGCGCCGAACGTGACGACCAGCGTGCCGGACGTGGCACTCACGCTCACCTACAACGGCTCGACCACCCGGCCGGTGACGCCCGGCACCTACGCCGTCGTGGC
>CAYHRZ010000717.1:0-2454 GCA_964359125.1 uncultured Klebsiella sp.
CACCGCGCTGCTGTTCATGAACGAGCCATCCACCACCGCCTCGGGAGGCAACGGGGCCACCCCAAAGTGCTTGAGACGGTACTTTCCCGGCCGCTCGACTTCGAGTTCCAGCATCTTTACGTGGCTAGATCCGATGTCGAGCGCCACGGCGCTGCGGTTGCGGGCAAGCAGTGCCAAGTCGAATCCTTCGAGGCGACGCAAGTTCTACCAGGGTGCAGGTGATGCGGTCAACGTCACCCGCGTGCCGGGGTAAGGGGAGCGGCGTGCGAACAACCATTCCGCCGGGGCTGTCCAGCGTGTGCGCCGTGTTGGCGAGCGGCGCGTTGGCGGGCGCGGCGTTGCGCGCGGCGCGGGAGTCGTGGGCGGGCGCTCCCATCGTCCTGGCCTGGTCGATCCTGGCGCCTGCGTTCGTAGTCTTCTTCCTACCTAGACTTAGTCGCCGAGCGGCCTGGGCTACCTCGGCCGTCGGCGTCGCCGTCCTCGCCGGCTGGGCGACGTGGGGAAGGATCCTGGCCCCCGTCGTGGGCGTCCCCGACGCCGCGCTCGCGCTGGGATGGTGCATCCCGATCGCGGCGGGTGCGACCATCGCGCCCGTGGTGCAGGCCGCGCGGCGCGCGGCGCCGATGACGTGGTGCGCGGCGCCCCTCGCGGCGGTGGCGGCCGCCAGCGCCGAGTTCGAGGTGGCGGTCGTCGTGTGCGTGCTCGCCGTGGGGCTCGGATCGCGCGTGGACCCACCGCTCGACGCCGACGCCGCGACCCCGACCGGGCCCGGCCTGCGCACCGCCGTCGGGGCAGGCGTGGTGACGCTGGCCGCGCTTTCGCTACTCGGTACCTGGTGGTTGTTGCGAGCATCGCTCGGCCCCACGCCGGCCGACGCGGTCCCTGCCCTGGTCGCGCTGGGGGTGGGCGCCCTGGCCCCGGCCGGGCCCCGCACCCTTGCCGCCGCCGTCGTCGCCGCGGGCGCGGGCGCCTTCCTGGCGCGCGCCGCCGAGCCCTCGTTGCCGCTGGTCTTGGCCGTGACTGGCCTGGGCCTCGGTCTCGCCATCCGCGGGCTCGCGCATCCCCGGGCCTCGCTGGTCGCGACCGCGCTTGCGCTCTGCCTCGCCGCAACCTGTTTCGCCGCGCTCCCAGGTTCCACGCGGACAAAAGCCGCGACCGCGCAGGTCGGGCTCTACGGCGACGAGGACTACCGGGCCACGCTACTGAGCAGCCGGGACGGGGGGCAGACGGCGCTCGTGGAGGTTGGGCCCACCGGCGCCGCCCTGGTCTGGCGTTCAGGGCGGCGCGTGGTGGCAGAGATCGACGGGACGCTCGCCGGCGCGAGCTCACGCGCCCGGAGCGCGGAGACGATGGCCGGCGTGCTCGGCGGCTGTGCCAGCAAGGATCGAGGTCGCGCGATCCTGGTGGGCGACCACCTCGGCCTGGTGGCCGGGGCCGTGCGTGAGCAAGGCTTCGCCGGTGTCGACGTGGCCGTGGGCTCCGGATCAGTGGTGTCGGCGCTGGCCGAGCTCGACGACGCGGCTCGCCGCACGTGGCTGGCGGCGGAAACTCGGCTCATCCGCGCCCCGGGGCCCGCGCTGGTGCACCTCGGAGACGCGGCGAGCGCTGTGGTCATCGTCCAGCGCGCGGCCTGGACCGATGCCGTCTCGTTCATCCCGAGCCGCACGCTGTTGCGAGCGGCCCGCGACCGCGCGCCCGGGGGGGCCGTGGTGGTCGTGCTCCCAACGCTGGGGGTTGACCCGGTGCTATTGATGGGCGCCATCTCCACCTTCGCCCACGTCTTTCCTAACTCTTCGCTCTGGTTGCCTCCCCAGGGCGGCGAGCAGGCAATCCTCGTCGGCGCCGGTGAACCGCTCGCCTGGCCGGGCGTTGAACGCTGTTTCGACTCGAGCCGGGAGTGGCTGACCAGCCAGGGGGTGGCCGACGCGGTAGACCTCGCCGGCCTCGCGGTCGCGGGGGGCGAGTGGCTGCGGTCGATGCCGGCATCGCCCCCGGCGCCTTGGGGACGGCGACCGACCGCCGCCACGACCCGCGCCATCAGCCTCGGACAACTGGGCCTCGACGCAGCCGGCGGAGTCGAAGCATTCGGGAATGGCGCACCGAGCGAGGAGATCGCGGCGAGGATGGCCGCGAGGCGCGCCGCCCTGGCCGTGCTCGACGCCAGCGCGTCGGGCTCCATGACCGACGCGATTACCCGGGCGCGGGCACTGGCCGACACCCCGGGCGCGCAGGCGGCCTTGGAACCCCTGGTCTCGCCCCTCTTGGACCGCGCCCGGGCCGCGGCCGCGGCGGCCCAGCGTGAAGGGCCTGCGAGCAAACGGTGGTCCGACGCGGAGGGTGCGGTGATGGCTGCCCTGCTCGTGCACCCGGGTTCTGCCGAGGCCCAGTGCACGCGCGGCGAGATTGCCTTCGCCCGCCGACAACTCGACGTGGCCCTGACCGCGTTCGAGGCCT
>CAYHRZ010000718.1:0-2451 GCA_964359125.1 uncultured Klebsiella sp.
CCGTCCGTGTCGGCCTGCTCCGGGTCCCACGTAAACACGCACACGTCGCAGGGGTCGCCGACGCCGTCCCCGTCCACGTCGGCCTGGTCGACGTTCACGACCTCGGGGCAGTTGTCGCAGCGGTCGCCAAGGCCGTCCTGGTCGCGGTCCTGGGTGGTCACGGTGGAGTCCTGCGGGCAGCGGTCGCAGTCGTCACCGAAACCGTCGCCGTCCTGGTCTTCCTGGTTCGAGTTCGAGATGACCACGCAGTTGTCGCACTCGTCCCCCAGGAGGTCGCTGTCGGCGTCGGACTGGCTGGGGTTGTACAGGCCGGGACAGTTGTCGCAGGCGTCACCGGCCGCGTCGGCGTCGTCGTCCTCCTGCCCCGGGTTCGGCACGGAAACACAGCTGTCGCAGTCGTCGCCCAGCCCGTCGACGTCGAGGTCCAACTGCTCCGGGTTGTACACGGCGAGGCAGTTGTCGCACACGTCGCCCACGTCGTCGCAGTCGAGGTCGGACTGGTCGCGGTTGTAGATGTCCGCGCAGTTGTCACACGCGAGAATCGCGAACGTGTCCGGGAACGGCGCGTCGGGGGGAATGTAGATGATCCCCGCCGACATCCCGTCGCCATCGCCGTCGAACTCCGCCACGGGGTAGGTACAACCGAAGGAGTTGTAGTCGTAGTAGTAGTCGGCGTTGGGGTACGGCTCACCGGTGGCGGGGTCGATCTCGGCCGCGCAGAGCGGGTCGCCCAGGTCCACCGGGCTCTCGTCGTACACCTCCACCGTGTTGCAGTTGAGATCCTGGAAGAGGTCGTTCTGGCAGAACTCCTCGGCGAACACCGCGAACGGGAGGAGGAGCATCACTCGTCGTCCTCGTCGTCGAACTGCTCGCGACTGGGCAAGTCGTCGGGCGGTGGGGTGTACGAGGGCGGGGGCGGCGCGACGGGCGCCGGGGCCGGCGGCGGGGGCGGCGCGGGCAACTGCTGGCTGTCGCCCGTCCAGGGCTGCTGGATCGCGAGCTTGTAGGAGGGCGGCGCCTCTCCGGGCTCCAGGCGGCGCACGATGTGGAAGATGACCCGGCGGTTCTGGGCCAGTGCGGTCTCGGTGGTGCCCCCGTCGACCGGCTCGACCTCGCCCATCGAGCGGGTGGAAATCCGGGTCGGCGACACGCCCGCGGCCACGAGCGCCCGCCAGATGGCGTCGGCCCGGCGCTTGGCGAGGTCGTAGTTGTAGTAGAAACTGCCTTCCTCGCTGGCGTGGCCCTCGATCACGAGGTGGACGATCTCCGGGTGTTCGTTGAGCAGGCCGCCCACGAACTCCAACGTCGGCAACGACACCGGCAGGATGATGTCCTTGGCGAACTCGAACTGGACCGGGTCGCGGATGACGATCTGGTCCTGCTCGACCCTCGCCAGCTCGGTGGCCTGCCAGGTCTTCTCCGGGGGCGGCAGCGCGATCTTCTCGATCAGCACCGCGTCGGAGATCTGCTCCGGCGTGGGCAGCGTGGCGAGCACCGGCGCGGGCTCCGGCGGGCGCGGGTGGAAGGTGTAGGTGAGCCCCGCCACCACGCGGAGCCGGGACGTGCCGTAGCCCTCGGTGATCCCGCGACCGAGGCCGAAGTCCACGGTCCAGGCCGGGCGGGGCCGGACCTGGGCGCCCACGATGAGCTCGGCCGCCTTCTCCGCGTCCCCCTCCGTCTCGTCCAGGCCGAAGCGCGAGGTGACCCCGGCGTGCAGCCAGAGCCGGTCCTCCCAGAGGGTGCCGCGGACGGCGGCGTTCTGGACCAACTCCGTGCCGAGCGTGAAGTCGGCCCCGGTGTCGACGGCGTCGCGGAGGGTGAAGGCGGTGTCCGAGCGCACCGAGAAGGGTCCGGCGTTGAGAGCCAGCAGTACCCCGGGCTGACCGCGCAGGCTCCCCTCGCCCTTCCAGGCGTCGGCGGCACCCACGGGCAGGACGAGGTCCGCGTGCGCCCCGAGGTCCACCGGGCCCCAGCGCCACACCAGCACGCGCAACCCCGCGAGCATGTCGCCCGCGCCGAAGGCCTCGCCTTGGAAGGCGCTAGCCGCGCCGGCCACGTCGTAGGCCAGGGGCAACACCACTCGGCCGCCGAGGTGGCGGTTGAAGTCCAGGCTCACCCCGAGCGCGCCCGCGAACCGGGACTGGATCACCGACGCGTCCTCGTCGCCGTAGCGGTACAGCACCAGCGGCTGCTGCTCGAACTGCAACAGCGTGCCCAGGTTCACCGTGCCGCCCTCGCCGTACCGCGGCGCTTCCACGCCCGGGGTGTCGCCCACGGTGAACGCCGGCCGCACCAGCTCGATGTCGGCGGAAATCCCCGGCATCAGAAGACCCCTCGGAGGCCGAGGAAGCCGGGCGCCAGCACCGGGGACAGGCGGAGCTGCGGACCGGCGGGTACGGGCACCTCGTCCGGCACGGCACCGAAGCCGCGCAGCCGGGTGGTGAGCGAGGC
>CAYHRZ010000719.1:0-2448 GCA_964359125.1 uncultured Klebsiella sp.
CGATCTTCCACTCGCGCAAATCCTCGTCCGCGCAATCCAGCGGCGCGAACTTGATGCCGCCCACACCGGTGTCGCCGGTCGGCACCGGGTCTCTGCCGGCTCCTTCCAGATAATCATCCCACTCGCTTCGCCGCCGATACGCCTCGTGATAAATCTTGCCCGCGCCGCAGACGTAATAGCCCGCTTTGCGAAAGGTCGTCGTCAAGGGCAGATCCTCCGAAATGGCCGTCCGCCAATCGTTGTTTCTTGACCTCGCCCGTGCCGAGGTCCACCCCGTCGACCGCCCAGGTCGCCGGCTCGGGCGGGGCGGCGAGTTGCACGGTGCTCCGCCGGGCGTGGAGCACGGCGTGTTGCCCCGCCTGCCAGGCCGAGGTGATGGCCGGGGAAACCACCGGGAGCGTCACCTCGCGGTTCCAGGCCACCGAGGCGGCGCGGGAGAACCAGGCCTGCGCCCCCGTGTCGCCCCGTCGCAGCGCCTCCACGCCGTGCAGGTAGGCGAGGTCGAACAGGGGCTGGTGCTCGATCACCCCCGTGGCGGCCGCGAGCGCCGCGTCGGCTCGCGACAAGGCGGCCGAAGCATCCCCCTCGGCGGCGGCCGTGGCGCGGGCCTCGGCGAGCGCATCCTTGAAGACGCTTCGCGTCTCCAACTCGCGGGCGTAGAGGTCGCCTGCGTCGGCCAGCGCCTGGGAGAAAAACATCGTCGGGAGCGTGCTCGACAGCGGGTGGTCGGCGTACCACCGCGACTCCGCCACGCAGTCGCTGCCCGGCGCACACAGCAAGAGCCCGGCCCGGGCGGTGCCGGGGACAACCTCGCCGACCATGCCGGCGAGCGCGGGGGCGGCGAGGAGCAGCACCCGGCGAGGATAGCGCGCGATACGCACCCTGGGATGTGGCTCCTCGCCCCCAGTGTCGCCCTCGGCCAGGCGGTGGCCGACGTGCCGATGGGCGCGCGGGCGGTCACGGTGTTCGCCTGCCCGCGCGACTGCGACGCCCCCTACCGGGCGATCTCGGCCTGGGCGGCGGCACAACGCCTGCCCCTGCTCGACTTCGACGCGGTGGCCCTGCACAGCCGCGACGACCGGCTGCAGCGCTGGGACACCGCGATGGGGCCGGTGCGCGCGGGCACCGCCAGCCGCGGGGAGGTGGAGGCGGCCTGGCGCGCCACGGAGGATCTCCCGTACACCGTGAGTGAAGACGACCTCGTGCGCCTGGTGCTCGCCCTGGCCGAGGTGGCGCTCACCGCTGATACACCGCGATACATCGACCACGACTGGGTGAAAGTCGCGGCGAGTGTATCACGACACAGAACCTACAACCTGCCAAGTATCAATACCACGCTGCTGGGTTTGTATCTCGACCGCGCGGCGGAACCGATACACGAGGCCACGGTGGATGTATCAGCCGACGCGCCCGGCGCGGTGCTCTACGTGGACGGTCGGCCGGCCGGCGCCCTGCCCTTGTCTGTCCCGCTGGAGATCGGCACCCACCGGCTCAGCGTGGAGCGCCCTGGCCGGCGAACGGCCTGGGTGGCGTGGATCGAGGTGTCGGACAGCACCGCCGTGGTGGCGGAGGTGGCCGGCGACGACAGCAACGCCGCCCTCGAACGGGTGGTGCTGGCGGCGATCACCGGCACGACACCCCCCGACGCCGAGGTGGCCACGCTCACCCACTGGGCCCGGTCGGAGTCGCTGGAGTGGGTGCGCTTCGTGCAAGTGGGCCACGAGGGCGACGACGAACTGCTCCGCGTGGAACCGGGCGACCCCGCGTGGCGCACCGCCGACGTGTACCTCGACGTGGCCCGGGGGCGCCTCGTGGCCGAGGGCCCCGGCCCCAACGCGATGCTCGCCGCCGCCGACCCCGAGCGTTTCCGCGTGGGCGCGGCCCTGGGATACCTGCACCTGTCACCCCGCGACCACCTCGCGGTGGACCTCGCCGCCGCCTACCGCCTCGGCCCCTGGTGGGCGGTGGAGGCGCGGCTGGGGCTGGCCCACTCGGCCCAGCCCTACTACCTCTACGAAGACTGGATCGACCCGCAGGTGTACCCCCTCAGCCTCGGACTCCGCGCGGGCGACGCCCGTGGCGGCCCCTTCGCCGCCGCCGAGGCCCTGGCGGTGATCCCCTACGCCCTCGGCGCCCAGGCCCGGGTTGGCTGGGAGTTCGCACCGTCGTTGTCGTGGCGGGTGGGCGTGGAGGCCCGCGGCGGGATCACCGACCGCGGCTGGCTGGCCGGCGGGGGGGTGAGCCTTGCGGCTCGTCGTTAGCCTCCTACTCGGGCTGTTCCCGGTCGCGAGCGCGGCCGACACCGGCAGCGTCGACGCCGACGGCGACGGCTACACCGAGGCCGACGGCGACTGTGACGACCTCGCCCCCGGCATCTTCCCGGGTGCTGCGGAGACCGAGAACGGGATCGACGACGACTGCGACTTCGTGGTCGACGAGGGCACCGAC
>CAYHRZ010000720.1:0-2448 GCA_964359125.1 uncultured Klebsiella sp.
TGAATCCGTCGTTGTCCCAGTCGGTGCAGTCGTTCATGTAGATCGTCGTCGCGCAGGCGCCGACGAGCCCGCGGGGGTCGTTCACGGTGAGCGTGAGCGCGTGGTAGCCGGGGGTGAGCGACGTCAGGGTGACGTTGACCGCGCCCGCGCTGTCGGGGCTGCCGGCCCACAGCTCGCCGTCGACGTCGCTGACGAGCGTGCCGCTCAGCTTCTCGGCGCCATCTTCCTCGTCGCTTGCATTGGCGACGAACGGCACGACGGTGCCGGCCTCGAAGGCCTCGGCGTCGACAGGGGACAGCACGTCGCACTTCGGGGCGGTGTTGTCGGAGCGGAGCAGGTTGACGATCGCGGTGCCCACCTGGTCGGCGGGGTCGGTGACGGTGACGGTGACGCCGTGGTCGTTGTCGGAGAGGGTGGCCTCGAAGCCGAAGTTACCGCCGTCGCACTCCACGGGCTCGCTGTCGATGTCGTGCGTCCACACCGTGCCGTCGTTGCTGGACTGCGCCACCAGGCGCATCGTGTCGTCGGGGGAGTTGTCGCTCACCGACAGGCAGAACGACACGGGAACCAGCGGGTCGAAGACGGTGCCTTCCACCGGGGAGATGATGGTGATCT
Source organism: uncultured Klebsiella sp. (assembly GCA_964359125.1). Taxonomy (GTDB): domain Bacteria; phylum Myxococcota_A; class UBA796; order UBA796; family SXON01; genus SXON01. Next base: position 616 of record CAYHRZ010000720.1, read on the forward strand.
CGGGCGGGTCGTCCGTGACCTTCACGTTGGTGTCGCCACCGGAGCAGGCGGCGAGGAAGAACACCAGGGCGGTGGAGGCGAGGGGCTTCGGCATGCAGACTCCGCGCGGCAGATCGGCGCAGCGTCACCATTCCCTGAGCGTCCCGCGATGTCAATGGCGCGTGGCCCCCGGCCGGGCCTTTTTACTCAGTCGTCGACGGTCTCTACCTCGATGTAGGCGTCGAGCACCAGGTCGGAGCTGGACCCCGCGTGCTGGTGAACCTCGATCGCGACGGTGTTCGTGCCCGACACCAGCTGGGCGACGTCGAGCGGGTACACCCAGTAGGCCGACTCGTTGTAGCTGCCGGTGCTGGACGAGGCGGCCGTGCTGCTACCGACGGCACCGTCGGGCATGTTCGACCGCAGGGCCTCGCCACCGTTGAGGTGCAGGACCACCCCGTCGTCGCGCCGGACGCCCACTCGGGCCCCCAGGAAGGTCGAAGGGTTGCCGAGGGGCAGGCTCGTCCGGAACCACGTCGTGATGTGCTTGTTGTTGGCGTCGGCGCCGAAGCCCACGGTGGTCGCGAGCCCGTCGTCGCCGTAGCCGAGTGGCGCCGGTCCCGAGGCCCAGGACGAGTCGTCGAACCCGGCTCGGGTCCACCCGTTCCCGGGGTCGACCCCGGTGTCGAGGTAGCGCCAGTCGCTGCCCGCCGCGAGGACCGGCGTCCAGTGCGTCTCCGGCACCACGTTGCTCGCGCCCGGCGTGCCCCGGTAGGTGTAGCCGAGGCAGCCGTCGCCGCTGCAACAGTCGGTGCCCCGGGCCACCGCGAAGTCGGTGGCCGAGGCGCCCCACGTCACGATGCTGCCCCGGCCGTCGGGTGCGAACAGCGCCAGTTCGCCACCGGCCGACGCCAGGGTGACGGGAAGTTCGTCGGCGCTGGATTGGCCGGTGGCCCAGAAGAGCGCGAAGGCGCCGGCGGCGACGTCGAGCGGGCCGAGCACGGCCGGCTCCACCTCTGCCCGATCGGTGCTGATGGTCCAGCCCTCAAGGGAGACGGGCTCGTTGCCCGGGTTGTGAATCTCCACCCAGTCCGGGTACGCGCCGAGGCTGTCGCGCGCGCTCGAGGCGTTGGACGGCATCCACTCGTTGATACAGACGGGGAGGGGATCGTCGAGGGTCGAGTCCGTGTCGGCGGCGCTGTCGGCGGTGCTGTCGGTGGGGGACGACGAATCGCCCGAGTCGGGCCCGCCCGTGGGGACCGCGGCCGTGGGGGCGCAGGCGGCCAAGAGGCGCAACGCGACCAGCACTCACAGCCCCCAGGCGCTGGCCATGTAGCCGCCGCGGTAGGGGATCCAGTCGTGGACCCACTGCCGGTAACTGGCCACGTTCTCGGCGGTACACTCTCGCCGCGGGTCGGTGTAGGCCCGCTCGGCGGTGAGATCGTCCCAGGTGTCGAGTTGGGTGGCGAGGGCGGAGGTGTCGAGGCTGGCCAAGACCGCGGCCACCGCCGCCTGTTGGTTCGCCCGGCAGGTGGCGTCGGCCCAGCAGCCGGCGGCGCGCACCCCGCGCGGGTTGCCCCAGGACATGCCCCACCAGCTGTCTTCGAGGAAGGCGTAGTCGAGGTCCCAGATGAACATGTCCATCAGGGTGGCGGCCGGGTCGAAGTAGAACCGGTAGTTGTTGGTGTTCAGCGCGTAGCCGTCGTTGTGCCCCAGCCACTGCTCGACAGCCAGGTGCCGGTGCAATTGCGGCCAGTCGACCATCGGCGTGAGCGCCTCGTACTGCAGGCTGCCGTAGGCCGCGGTGTGGGCCGCCGTCACCGCGTAGACGTCGGCCTTCGACACGTCGGTACC
>CAYHRZ010000721.1:0-2436 GCA_964359125.1 uncultured Klebsiella sp.
TCGGGAAGGGCCGGACCATGTCGCTCGCGGTCGACAGCAGTTGGCGGTGGGCTTTCGGCGAGGCCGGGCGTGGCAGAGGCAACCAGGCCTACTTGCGGTTCTGGAAGAACGCCATGCGCTGGTTGGTGGGCGACCCCGACGACCAGGCGGTGACGGTGGAGGTGGCCCGGGAGAACGTCGAACCCGGGGAGAGCCTCCGGGTGCTGGTGCGGGTGAGGGACGCCGGCTTCGCGGCCGTGAGCGGCGCGAGTGTCGTGGGCACGGTCGACGGCCCCGGGGGAAAGGTGCCGCTCTCGGCCCCCACGGGTGCAGACGGCACCGCCAGCTTCGAGCTGCCCACCGTGGAGCGGGGCGCACATCGCGTCAAGGTCAGCGCGTCGGGGGCCGATGGTCGATCCCTAGGAGCGGCCGAGAGCGTGTACGCGGTGGTAACGAGGGATCCCGAGCTGGACCGGATCGCGCCCGACGGGCCGCTGCTGCGCGCCCTGGCCGCCGCCACGGGCGGACGCTACGTCGAACCCGGGCAGTTCGTCGAACCCTTGCGCGACCCGGCCGCCAGCCGGGTGGTCCGCGAGCGCTCGGAGGTCGCGGCCTGGGCGGCGCCGTTGTGGCCGCTGCTGGCGGGCGTCCTGGGCACCACCTCTTGGATCCTGCGCCGGCGCGCGGGGAGGAGATAGGGAGACAAGATGGTGCTACTCACAACCCTGGTCGCGACTGCGGCCGAACCCTTCCGGTGCGTGGCGGCGTGGAGCGGAGCCGTCGCGGGCTGCAACGTGCGCGAGAGTTTCGACATCACCGCGGGCGGCGCGTCGGAGAAAGCGGCCCAGAAGGCCACGCGCGGCGCCCTGGAGGCTGCCCTCGCGGCCTACGCCTCGGCCTGGAAGGTGGCCTCGCCCCTGGTGGACCCCGCCGAGACCGCCGAGTGCGCCGCCAAGGCGGCCGCCACGTCGGTGGACTGCTACCCTGACGCCACGCTGGCCGACGAGAAGTTCTGCTACGTCACCCTCGACGACGCCAACTGCTGGTCCGGCGACGTGCTGAAGGTGGAAATCACCGGTCACAAGAGCTGGGACCAGGGCCGCAAAGACATGTGCGCCGCGGTCGACAAGCACCTGGTGGCGCAGAACTACACTGACGTGGAGCTGCGCCGCAGCCAGTGCGCGGCGAGCTGCGCCGCGAGGACCAAGGTGAACTGCCCGTAGGACTGTCAACGCGCCCGTTACCGCGTGGTGACCCGGCGTTGACGGAGCACGACGGCCTGGCGGCTACTCATTGGGCGTGAACGGCAAACAACGCTTCCTCGGCACCCTCCGCCGCGACTCCGACGTGCAGGCCCACCCCGTGTGGCTGATGCGCCAGGCCGGTCGTTACCTCCCCGAGTACCGCGAGCTCCGCGCGCGGCACACCTTCATGGAGCTCGTCCACAGCCCGGCGGTGTGTACGGAGGCGGCGTTGCAGCCGCTCCGGCGTTTCGACCTCGACGCCACGATCGTGTTCTCGGACATCCTGGTGATCCCGGACGCGCTGGGCATGGGGCTCTCGTTCTCGCCCGGCGACGGCCCGCGCTTGGCCGACCCGCTTCGCGACGCCTCTCAACTGGATCGCACGCTCGACTCTCTGGACTTCGTCTACGAGGCCGTGTCGCAGCTTCGCGCCGCCGCCCCGGGACACGCCCTGCTCGGCTTCGCGGGCGCCCCGTGGACGCTCTTCTGCTACATGGTCGACGGTCAAGGCGGGAAGTTCCCGCTCGCCATGGAGTGGGCCCGGACCCGTCCCGACGACACCCGGAGGGTGCTGGATCGCCTGGCGGACATCGTCGCCGACCACCTGCTCGCCCAGCTCCGTGCCGGCGCGGACGCGGTACAGGTCTTCGACACCTGGGCGGGGCGCCTGGACGCCGAGACGTACCGGCGGCTGTGTACCCCGGGCCTGGAGCGGGTCGCCGAGCGCCTTTCAGATCGCGACAGCATCCTCTTCCTTCGCGGGGCTGACCGCCTCCGCGAGCGCGTGGGCAGCGCCCGGTTCAGCGCCATCTCGGTCGACGGCGACACCGACCTCGCGGCCGTGCGTCGCGACTTCGGGTGGGTGTCCCAGGGCAACGTGCCGTCGGAGGTGCTCGTCGACGGCGACATCGAGGCCGCCGTGCGCGCCGTGCACGTCGCCACCGGCGGCGGCTACGACCACGTCTACAACCTCGGTCACGGGGTGCTTCCCCCGACCCCGCCGGAGAACGTCGCCCGGCTGGTGGCCGCGGTGAGGGCCCTGCCATGATCCCCTCGCCGGAGATGGTGGCGCGCTACCGCACCCGCGCGCCCCGCTACACGTCGTACCCCACCGCGCCGCAGTTCCGGCCCATCGAGGAGAACGAACTCTACGCGCCGCTGTCCCGCGGCGAGGGGCCGGCAGGGAAGGCCCGCGCGCCGTCCTCACCCTTCT
>CAYHRZ010000722.1:0-2436 GCA_964359125.1 uncultured Klebsiella sp.
AGAGTTGGGTGCCGCTGCCGTCGACGGCGGCGATGCGGTTGTCGGTGGTGAAGGCCACCACCTCGGGGGTGCCGTCGGCGTCGACGTCGGCGATGGTCACGCCGCCCTGCCCGTTGTAGCCGGAGATGGAGAAGATGAGCCCGCTGCCGTCGCCCGAGAGCACCTCGAGGCGGTTCTCGCTCCAGGTGGTGTAGGCGATGTCGGGGACGTCGTCTTCGTCCACCTGCCCGTCGCCGTTGTCGTCGGTGAGGTTCCCGACCGCCGGCATGACGATTACCCCCGACCCGCCGCTGGTGTACTGCCACTCGATGCCCACGTCCCAGGGGTCGGTCACCTCGGGGGTGGTGCCGCCCTCGCACTCCTCGGGCACCTCCAGCGTGTCGGCGGCGTCGAGGAAGAGGTCGTCGCAGTTGCCGTCGAGGCAGTCGGCGCGGCCGTTGCCGTCGTCGTCGGGGAAGTCCTCGTCGACCTCGCCGTCGCCGTCGTCGTCTTCCCCGTTGCACGCCTCGGGGGGCACGGCCGTGTCGCCCGTGTCGGTGACCGGTGGCTCCCAGTCCGACGAGGTGTCGAAGGTGCCCGGCGGCGCGTCCTTGCCGGTGAGTTCGTTCTCGGTCTGGCAGCCGGCGACGGCGAGCAGCAGGAGCGGGGACAGGTGGCGCATGGTGGACCGGGGGCGGCTAGTCTAGCCCCGGATGGACTTGCACGCGCGCAACATCGAGGTCACGGCGGGTGGACGGTCGATCCTCTCGGGCGTGACCGTGCGGGTACACGCGGGCCAGCTCTGCGGCATCATCGGGCCCTCCGGCGCGGGAAAGAGCACCCTCATCCGGGTATTGCTCGGGCTGACCCGCCCGGCGCGGGGAGAGGTGACGCTCGGCGGTGCGCCGATCGACGAGGCCGGCGCGGTGGGGTACGTGCCCCAGGACGACGCCCTCCACGGTGCCCTGACCGTGGGCGACGCGCTGGACTACGCGGCGCAGTTGAGGCTGTACCCGATGCCTGCCCTGTCGCGACAAGCAAGGGTTCGGCAGGTGGTGACCCAGGTCGGCTTGCAGGGCCGGGAGGAGGTGCGCATCGCGAGGCTCTCCGGGGGACAGCGCAAGCGCGTGTCGGTGGCGATGGAGTTGTTGTCGCAACCCAAGTTGATGATCCTCGACGAGCCGACCTCGGGGCTGGACCCGGGCCTGGAGGCCACGATGATGTCGCTGTTCTCCGCCGTGGCCCGCGACGGGCGGATCGTCCTTGTATCGACCCACGCCATGCAGTCCATCGACGTGTGTGACCAACTGATGGTCCTCGCCGCGGGGCGATTGATGTACTTCGGGCCGCCGGCCGGGGCCCTGGCCAAGTTCGGCGCCGCCGACTACAACCAGATCTTCACCCGCCTCGCCGGTGCGCCCGCGCCGGCCGTGGTGTCGCCGGTGGGCCCCACGCCGCCGGCGAACGCGGCCGCGCTGGCGGAGTTGGCGAGGCTCAAGGCCGAGCGGGACCGGGCATGAGGGCCGGGTTCGCACCGCCCGCCGTGCAACGCCGCGTGCTCGTCGGGCGTTACGCCGCCACGCTGCGAGGCGACTGGGGCACGGTACTGGTCTTGCTCGCCCAGGCGCCGCTCATCGGCTGGTTGTGCACGCTGGTGTGGGCGTCGGTTGAAACCGACACGCCCTCGCTTCGTTTCGTCCTGGCGCTGTCGGCGGTGTGGTTCGGTTGTATCAACGCCTGCCGCGAGATCGTGAAGGAGCGGCCGATCGTCGAGCGCGAGCGCCTGCTGGGCTTGTCGATGATGGCCTACGTGGCCTCGCGTTTCTTCGTGATCGCGGTGCTGAACCTGATGCAGGTCATCCTCCTGCAGGGCGCCGTGGAGTGGCAACTGGCCCTGCGCGGCAACATGGTGGTGGAGATGGTGGCCCTCTGGCTGGCCGCCAACTGTGGCACCGGACTGGGGCTCCTGGTCTCGGCGGCGTCGACCTCGCAGGAGCGGGCGGTCGGGGTCGTGCCGCTGTTGTTGTTGCCCCAGATCCTGTTCTCGTCTTTCGTCGTCCCCGCGAGCACCTTCACCGAGTTGGTGGCCACGGTGGAGAAGCTCATGCCCGTCCACTGGGGCTACCGTGTTTTCGAGGAGCTGTCGGCCAAGGAGCCCAGTTACCTCGCGGTGCTGGGCGCCCTGCTTGCCCTGGTCGGGCTGGCCACCGTCCTTGCGATTTCGACATGGCTGCTCATGCAGCGACGGAGGCCGGTGGCATGAAGGTGTTTCTCTGGTTGGTCGTGGTCTTGCTCCTCGGCGGGGCGGTGTACGTGGGCGCCGCCCACGTCAGTGGCGGGGCCTACCCCACGCCCGGACTCGGCGTCGGTGGCGACCGCGGCTGGCTGCGCCGCACCGCGCTCTCGTTCTGGGAAGACATCCAGTTCAAGGACTTCGAGCGGGCCGCCAGCTACCAC
>CAYHRZ010000723.1:0-2433 GCA_964359125.1 uncultured Klebsiella sp.
GGGAGAGGGGGAAGGGCACAGGGGCGCGCTGCCGGAGGCCAGCTTCACGTAGATGCCGAGGCGCACCAGCGCCTTGCCCGCCGTGGCCGAGCTGATGTCGGTGGCGCCGTGCCGTACTTCACGCCCACCGAGGTCTGCGTGTCGGTGCCGAGCACCGCCGGCGTGTCCGCGGTGTCCTCGACGTTGGCCGCCTGGTAGCCCGGGCGCGTGACGCAGTTGGCGGCCGACTCGGTGCTCACCTCCCACGTGGCGCGCACCTTCGCAGCCTCGGCGGCGGTCATCCAGCCGGTGACGGGCACGAAGGTGCCGTCGCCGGTGGACAGTGTGGAGAACAGGGTGGTCCAGGAAAAGCTGGCGCGGCGGATCGATGACATGGAGAGAGACCTCGGGCAGGGTGTGGGTTTCGCGGGGCCGGGTTCCCCACGAGAACCTGGACTGCCGTCCGGTGTTTCCAACCGCAGAACAGGTATTCTCACTGTACACCGCAGTTGTCGGCCCGAGCTACCCGCCGGTGTCGCCTGTGTCGCCTCCAGAGTCCCAGCCGCCGCCGTGGGATCCGGTGTCCACGTGGCCGCCACGCTTCCGTTGCAGGACATCCATGGTTGGTTGTGAGCAGTAATTCGTAAGCCTCGACATTGCGCTTGCGCTGACTCTAACCCGGAGCGGTTCGTCCACCCCCCCGGCGGGACTCGCAACGAGCGTGTAGGCGAGCGACGTGTCTCCGGGCGAGATGGTAGTCCCGGCCTCCTGGCTGAGGACTTCCGCGACCGCCACCTCGTCGTCGGGCGTGGACTCCGGTCGTGCCACCGCGGCGACGACGACGCCCTCCGCATCCTCCACGATGAGCCCGCCGGCCCCCGCAGTCAGCATCACAACCAGCGCGAGCTGTCGCACCTCCTGCTCGGGCGGCACGGAGAACTCGATCACCAGCGAGTAGTGTCGCTCGGACACTCGCGGATCGGCGGCGACATCGAAGTCCGCGCGGGCGTCCATTTGGCCTGGCATGCACGCGAGGATGGCGCCGAGGCCAGACAGCAGGAACAGCGCCGACCACCGGACGACGAACCCGCCCACGCCGCCACGACGCGCGCCCGTGGGCCCCACGGTCGGCTTGCTCACACCCGCCCCAGCGGGTCCACCGGCAGCTCCTCGATCGTCGCCGCGGCGAACCTGGAGAAGCAATCCTCCAGGGTGCCGTCCTCGACGTGCCGGCTGGGCGCCATGCCGAAACACAGCTCCGGGCACACCTGACAGGTCCAGCGGTCGAAGCTACCGGGCCCTCCCCCCGAGGTGTCGAAAAGCCCGGCGAACCAGCGGCCGAGGTCGCTGCCCGCGTCGTCGAACCACTCGTCGACGGCCTCGCTCCAAGACGTGGGGGTGTCGTCCACGGTGCAGCTCGAGTCGGGGTACTTGGGCAGGTTACATGCGAAGACAGCATCGCCCGCCGGAGACGCGCAACAACTCGGGCTGCTGGCGTTCGCGTAACGTTGGTACATCGCCCACTGGAACGGGTTCGAGATCATGAACGACGAGTAGCAGGCGTAGTCTTCCCATGGCTCGGCGCCAGACCACCCGCCGACATCGAGCAAGGAGATACCCGCGATGTGCGTCAGCTCGTGCAGCAGGATCGAGCTCATCATGATGGCGGCGCACGCCTGCTGGTCCTCGTCGGCGGACTCCCAGAGGCCGAGTAACCTTCCAATCTCCGTGGTGCTGCGGTTGAGCCAGATGATGTCGGTGCCAAAGACGGCCAGACCGGCGCCGGCATCCTCGAAGGTGGCCTCCACGAAGACGATGCTGAGGCCGCGGACGCCGACGATGTACTCGTAAAGGCGGAGCAACCCCACCACGTCCCACATCCCGCGCCCGAGGCAGAATGCCCAGTTCACGAGGTCGAGGTCCTGGACCAGCAGCCCGAAGGCGGCGTTCACGAGCGAGATCTCGGAGGAGGTGGCCGTCCAGAATATCCGCCCGGTGAAGCCCGTCGGCACCAGGCTTGTACCAGCGCCGATCGCCTCGGCCACTGCCAGCTCCGACGCGCCGAGCGTGGCCGAATTCTTGGCAGGCGCGTACACCGCGCACCCTTCGACGTCGCCGACGAAGGCGCCACTGCAGTCCACGGCACAGGAGGACGATCCCGGCGGCGACCACACGTCGGGAACCGCCTTCCGGTGCACGGGCGAGGACGCCCTCGCGCTCCAGTGCGCCAGGGGGCGGGAGCCAACCGGCCCAGCGACCAATCGAGGGCCATGCGCCGTCGTGAGCCGCGGACTGGCGACGGACGCCGGGCGCGAAGTCGACCCCCCACACACACACCCGCACCCGCACCCCTCCACGTAGAAGGGCTCCCCGCCGTCGCGGCCGCCGCCGCCGCCGGCCGCCGCGCCCCACCCGGCGCCCCCGGGGGCGCGCACCGGCCCCGGGCGGGCGCGG
>CAYHRZ010000724.1:0-2424 GCA_964359125.1 uncultured Klebsiella sp.
TGAGGTCCTTGCCGTCGCCATAGAGGCGGGCGCTGCCCGGCGCCACGTACTCGGCGTGTGACGGGTACGCGCTGTTCCAGAGCCCGTCGCCGTCGTCGTACAGGTCCTTGGTCATGTAGAGCGCGATCGGCTCCAGGAACAGGCACACGTTGCCATCGACTTTCGCCATGGCCAGGCAGGTGCGAAACATCGCGGCTGCGTCGTCCCCGCGCGCCGGCGAGGCGATTACGAGCCCGGGGATGTCGCGAAGGGCCGCCACCGAGTTGTCGTTGTGGAAGTGGCCGCCGAAGCCCTTCTGGTAGGCGTAGCCGGCGATGCGCACCACCATCGGGTTCTTGAACTGGCCCTGGGAGAAGTAGTGTAGGGACCCCGCCTCGCCGCGCACCTGGTCGCAGGCGTTGTGGAAGTAGGCCAGGTACTGGATCTCGGGGACGGGCAAGTACCCGGCCTGGGCGTAGCCGATGGCGGTGCCGAGGATGCTCTGCTCGTCGAGCAGCATGTCGAACACGCGACCGGCACCGAACGCCTTCTGTAGGCCGGCGGTGAGGTGGTACACGCCGCCCTTGCGGGCCACGTCTTCACCGAAGAGGCGCACGCGCCCGTCGAGCAGCATCGCGTCGTGCAGCGCGCGGTTGACCTGCACCGCGAGGTGTTTGGGCTTGTCGTCTTCTGGCAGTTCCCCGCCGAACAGGCGGCGGCGGTCCGCCTCGGCGGCGGCCCGCGTGGCCTCGGCGCGCACGGCAACGGCGGAGTGCGGCGCCAGGGCGGCGAGCACCTCGTGCCGGTCGGTCAGCTTGGGGCGCCGGATGGCCTCTTCGGCCAGGGCCGCCACGCGGGTGCGCACGCCCTCGTAGGTGGCGACGGCTTCCGCTGGGCGCAGCCACCCCCCCTCTACCAGCAGCGCCGCAGTTCGCAAGAGGGGATCCATGGCCTCGACAGCGGCGATCTCGGCGGGACTGCGGTAGGTGCTCTCGACGTCGCTGCCCGCGTGCCCCAGGAGGCGCACCGTGCGGAGGTGCAAGAACCCGGGCCGGCGGTGTTCGCGCACCCAGGCCACGGCGGCCTGCGCCGCGTCGTGGGCGTCGGGCAGGTCCAGGGCGTCGCCGTAGACGTAGGCGAGGTTGGCGCGCTGGCCATACGTGGTCTGGATCCAGGCGCCGGGCGTGGGCGTGGAGATGCCGATGCCGTTGTCTTCACACACGAAGAGCACGGGGCAGGCGACGTCCTGGTGGGCCAGCCATTCCGCGTAGTTGATGGCGCCCACGGCGGTGCTGTGGTTGGCGCTGGCGTCGCCGAAGGTGCAGAGGACAACCCGCTCGTCGCCGGGGTCCTCGCCGATGGCGCGGGCCATGCCCACCGCCTTGGGGAGGTGGGAGGCGATGGTGCTCGTCTGGGGCGGGATTTCCAGGAGCTTGGAGCCGAAAACCTTGTGACGGCCACCGGCGATAGGCTCGTCCTTGCTGGCGGCGAGGCCGAGCAGCACGTCGAAGAGCGGCGTGGCACCCGGCACCTGGCGACCGCGCTGCACGTAGAAGGCGCCGGAGCGGTAGTGCAAGAAGGCCGGGTCCGTGGGGCGGCTGGCCTCGGCCACGACGCAGTTGCCCTCGTGTCCCGAGGAGCCAATGGTGTAGAAACACTCGTTGCGCGCCTTGAGCGCCCGCGCGGCGAGGTCGAGGTGGCGAGACTCCAACTGAGACTGGAACAGCGCCAGCGCCCGGCGAGCGGTGAGCGCGCTGCCCTCGCGGACGGGGGCGTCGGGGTCGAGTCGCGGGGCACCGGGGGACAGCGCCTCGAGGTGGGTCACGAGGTTGCGATCGACGATGCCTGCGCGGTTGACGGCCATGCTGGGCCGCCGGCTAACCGCCCCGGCTACCCGGCGGGCGCCAGCGCCGGGTGGATGAAGGTCCGCAACATCGCCGGCCGGGTCGTGGGAATGCGATCCACGTCGAGCAGGGCGAAGCCGGCGCGCTCCAGCGGCGTGGAGCCCGTGGGCGCACCCACCAGCCGGGCCACGAGGTTGCCGAGGGTGGGCTCGTGACCCACCAGCAGGGGGTCGGCCAGCCCGGCCACCTGGCGCAGGATGTCGTCGAGCGAGGGGTAGGCCAGCGCGTCGAGCAGGGTGACCGGCACCTCGGGCCAGCGCTCCTGCAACACGTCGGCGGTCTGGACGGCGCGGACCAGCGGCGAGTGGACGATGCAGCCGGGACGGTAGCCGGCGCGGTACACCAGTTCGCCCACGCGGGCCACCTCGGCCCGGCCTGCGGGAGTGAGCCGCCGGTCGAAGTCGCTGCGCGCGAAGTCTTCCGCGACGCCGTGGCGGAACAGGCCGATGCGCATCGAGGCTCGGAGCTATCACGCCGGCGGCGTGCCGCCCTAGCCGAAGGCCGGGGGCCGCAGCTTGACGCCCAGCGCGCGGGCGGCCTG
>CAYHRZ010000725.1:0-2409 GCA_964359125.1 uncultured Klebsiella sp.
TGTACACCGCGGAGCCCGGCCCGATGGGGGTGACGGGCGCGTAGAACTCCGCTGCGGTCCGGCGGATGGTCTAGCAGCGCGGCGTGACCTACCACCCGGAGCACCTCACCGTCCGCGCCGAGCGCGGCGTCGTCCACTTCTCCAGCGGCACGGGCGCCTCCTTCGACCTGCTCGGCTACGTCCCGCCCCACCGGCCGCCCCTGGCGGTGCGCGAGTCGGCGCTCGCGGGCGAGGGCGGCTGGGTGACGGTCGACCGCGCCACGATGGCGACGGCGTTCCCCAACGTGTTCGCGATCGGAGACGTCACGTCCATCCCGCTCGCGATGGGGAAGCCGCTCCCCCGGGCCGGCGTGTTCGCCCACGCCCAGGCCGAGGCGGTGGTCAAGACCATCGGTCGCGCCCTCACCGGTCGCGGGAAGGACGGCACTTTCGATGGACACGGCGAGTGCTTCATCGAGGTCGGCGACGGCAAGGCCGGGTTCGGCAAGGGCAACTTCTACGCCGAGCCGCGCCCGCAGATCGCGATGAGCGCCCCCGGGTGGCACTGGCACGCCGGGAAGGTGGCGTTCGAGAAGTACTGGCTCCGGCGGTGGTTCTAGCGTGGCCGCATCCCCGCCCCGTCGTTTCAAAGACGACGTGTTCGGGCATTTCGCGCGCATCGGCAAGGCGGTGGCGAGTCCAAAGCGGCTGGAGCTGCTCGATGTCCTCGCCCAGGGGCCACGCACCGTCGAAGTTCTCGCCGATGAGGCCTGCCTGTCGTTCGCGAACGCGTCCCAGCACCTCCAGGTGCTCCGAACCGCCCGCCTCGTGGAGGCGGAGAAGACCGGCCTGTTCGTCACATACCGACTTGCCGAGGGCGTGGAGAGCTTCTACCTGGGTCTCCGCCACCTCGCAGAGGCCAGGCTCGCGGAGGTCGAGGCCACCACCCGCGCGTACTTCGAGCAGCGAGGGGCGATGGAGTCGGTCGACGCGTGCGAACTCCTCGAACGCGCGCTCTCGGGCGACGTGACCGTGCTCGACGTGCGCCCGGCCGAGGAGTACCGAGCGGGGCACCTGCCGACCGCCCGCTCGGTGCCACTGGCTGAGCTCCGGTCGCGCCTGGGCGAACTGCCGCGGGACCGCGAGGTCGTGGCCTACTGCCGCGGCCCCTACTGCGTGCTCGCGATCGAGGCGGTGCGCGTGCTGCGCGAGGAGGGCTTCTCCGCCGTGCGCCTGGAAACGGGGCCCCCGGACTGGCGCGCGGCGGGCGTGCCGCTGGAACCCGTGGCGCCGGGCGCAGGCTGAAGACGGCGCTTCCCGGTGTCCGCATCGTGCTCGCGGGCCCGCTGGGCTCGGCGCTGGCGGACTGGGTCGAGACGTGGCCCCCGCCGCCGAGCGGGTGAGCGACAACACCCCGCGCGGACCAGGACCGGGGGCGCTTGCCCTCACCCCGGGCTCGCCATACCGTTCCCCTCGTCACCGTGGACACCCTCTCCTCGCACCCGGGCATCGACTGGCAGCGACGCGCCCTCTGGCTCGCGCGGGCGACGATCGCCTGGAACGTGGTCGAGGGGGTGGTGGCGATGGGTTTCGGGTTCGCCGAGGCCTCGGTGGCGCTCTTCGGGTTCGGCGTCGACTCGTGGGTGGAGGTCGGGTCCGCGGGGATCGTCTACTGGAAGCTCACGCGCACCACCGGGTGCGCGACCACCGCCCGGGCGCGCGAACGCCGTGCCACCCGCTGGATCAGCGGCCTCTTCCTCGTGCTCGCCGTGGCCACCGCCGGCGGCTCGGTCGCCCAGCTTGCCACCGGCGGGCACCCCGGCAGCTCGGTTCCCGCGCTGGTGGTCAGCGTGGTCAGCCTCGCCCTGATGGCTTTCCTCTGGCGCGCGAAGACGGCGGCGGCGGCGGCGCTCGACAGCAAAGCGCTCGCGATGGACGCCGCCTGCTCGCTGGCCTGCATCCAGCTCTCGGGGGTGCTCTTCGCGGGTAGCGTGGTCTACGTCGGCTTCCCGGCCCTGTGGTGGGCCGACGGGGTGGCCGCCCTCGCGCTCTCGGCCTTCATCGCCCGGGAGGGCTGGGGAGGCTGGAAAGCCGCGGGCCGCGAGGACTTCTCCGGCGGCTGCGGCTGCGATCCGTAGCCCGGGGGCACCGCGCGTGTCACAATCGGGCATGGCCTCCCTCCTGGTCCTGCTGTCCCCCGCCTGCGTGAGCGTCTACGACGAAGACAGCGGCGCGCCCGCCGCCGACCCACACCAGTACGAGGGCGACGACGCCGGGGAGTGCGCCGACGGCGCCGACAACGACCGCGACGGCAGCTTCGACTGCGACGACAGCCAGTGCGCCGGTTCGCCGGACTGCGACGCCCACTCGGACACCGACACCGACACCGACACCGACAGCGACAGCGACAGCGACAGCGACAGCGACACC
>CAYHRZ010000726.1:0-2383 GCA_964359125.1 uncultured Klebsiella sp.
GTCGGCGAGGTCCGACAACGCCCGCAGCAACTGCCCGTGCGCCTTGAGCACCGGGGTCATGCTCCAGGCCTGGTGGAAGTCGATGGCGTCGCCGCAGATCACCAGCCGGGCGCCCTCGTCGCGCACGCGGGCCAGCAGTTCGAGCAAGGCGCGATCCTTCCGCATGAAGATGTCGCTCGCCGTGCCGTCGCCCAGGTGCAGGTCCGAGATGAAATAGATCGGCCGGTCCGGCGAGATTCGCTTCTCGCGCGCCACGTCGACAGGCTCCGACCAGGACCACGCCACGGCCACAAGGTAGCCCGGCGCCCTTTACACCGCGCCCGCGTCGTGCGAACGGGGAGCCATGGCCAAGCTTTTCCCCGCTGCCGCGACCTTCCTCGGCGCCTATATCGACAAGGTTCCCCCGTCGCCCCTGCCCGAAATCCTCTTCGCCGGGCGGAGCAACGTGGGCAAGTCGTCCGCGATCAACGTGATTGTCGGCGAGAAGATCGCGCGGACCAGCTCCACCCCGGGCCGGACCCAGTCGATCAACGTGTTCAACGTCGGGGGCCGCATCCACCTCGTGGACCTGCCCGGCTACGGCTACGCCAAGGTGGGGAAGGGCACGCGCGAGTTGTGGAAGCGGATGATCGGAGAATATCTCTCAAGTCGCGACACGATTGCTCTGGCCGTGGCGCTCTTCGACAGCCGCCACCCCGCCCAGGAGCTCGACGCCACGCTGCTCCAGGCCCTGGCCGAGACCGGGATCCCGGTACTGGGCCTGGCCACCAAGGCCGACGCGTTGCCGCGCAACAAGCGCGACGGCACGGTGGCCGCACTGGCCCGGGCTCACGGCCTCCCCGACGACGCGGTGATCCCCTTCTCCGCGACGGAACGGTTCGGGGTGGAAGAAGCCCGCGCGGCCATCGCCAGCGTGATCTAGCGGCGGGCGGCCGCCCCTCCGGGGCGCCGGGCTCTCGCTGCGGCCCTGCGGGCCTACGCTCGATCCCTGCCGCGTGGCGACGTGCGAACGGGCGGCGGGGCATCGACGGGTGACGGGGATCGACCGGCGGCGGAGGCGGCAGCGGGGGCGGCAGCGGGGGCGGCGGCGGAGTGACTCGCGCTTCCACTGTCGCGACACTACCGACGTAACTGCCCCCAGACCCGAGGTCTCACCCCACTTACGTCGTCAAATCGCCCCTTTCAGCGACGTAACTGCCCCCAGACCCGAGGTCTCACGCCACCTACGTCACCGCCCCCCGCCCCGCCGTTCCAAGAAACAGACCGGCAACGCGGCTGGACCCTTGTCGCGGCGGTCGGTGGTGCCTACCCGGCCGCGCGTGGCAACCGCGCTCGGCTGGCAACTGGTGCTGCGCCTCGGCGACAACCGCGCGATCGCGCCCTCGCGCGCCGCCCGGCGTGCCCTCGCCAGGGCCATCGCGGCCCTCGGCAACGAGTTCGGCGTGTTTGCCTGGTGTGTGGCCGACAACCACCTCCACGTGGCCGCGTTTTGCGCCCACGAGTCGGCGCGCGAACTCGCCCGTCGACTCGCCATCGCGCTGCAGCGGCGCCTCGAGCCCGGCGTGGCCTTCGAGCGCCCGCGGCTCACGCCGATCAACGACCAGGCCCACGCCCGCGCGCTGCTCACCTACGTGATCGGCCAGTCGGCGCACCACGGCGCGAGTCAGGACGACGCGCACGAGGGCAACTGCGTACACGACCTGGTGGGCACGCGAACGCTGATGCCCTGGCTGCCGGAGCGGGTGCGCGAGCACTTCCCCCGGGTGACGCGCGCGCACTTGTTGGCCCCGCTCGGCGTGGAGGGCTTCGACGAGCGCAGGGGCCTCGACGCGGATGCCGCCGCTGCCGCCTTCGCCCTCCCCAGTCTCCGTGGCCGCGCCGCGGAGGTGGTCGACGCCCGGCGGGCGCTGGTCGCGGTCGCCGGCGACTTCGAGGCCGCGCAGGTCGCGACGGCGTTGAACATCAGCCCCCGCAGCGTCTGGCGACTGGCGAAGGTGCCTCCGCCGGAGGCGCACG
This sequence comes from uncultured Klebsiella sp., assembly GCA_964359125.1. Classification (GTDB taxonomy): domain Bacteria; phylum Myxococcota_A; class UBA796; order UBA796; family SXON01; genus SXON01. The sequence goes on from CAYHRZ010000726.1 coordinate 2,017, forward strand.
CCCGCGCGGTCCGGCGCCAACTGGGGCTGCGCGCGGCGCTCGCGGCGCGGCCCCTCACCGTGGGCGAATCCCCGGCTGCGACCTACATGCCCTAGCTGCGCCTGTTGTAGAATGCACAGCATGGAACGTGTCCATGCCCGTGTCCCCCGATGGCTCTTGACCTGCTCGCTGAGCGCACTCGCCGCCTGCACCGGCGACGCCGAGGTGAACGTCGATCCGCCCGACACCAGCGGTGCCCCCACGTTCGAGACCGGCGACGGCGGCACGCTGGACTCGGCTGACACCGCCGCCCCCGACGACACCGCGTCCACCGACACCGCCGCCCCCGACGACACCGCGTCCACCGACACCGCCGCCCCCGACGACA
>CAYHRZ010000727.1:0-2379 GCA_964359125.1 uncultured Klebsiella sp.
CGACGGCAGCGAGTTTCGCCCCGTGTACCAGGTGGCCCCCGGCTCGGGCGCCACCCTCGCCGCCTTCCCCAACGACGCCCTCTACGACGCCGAGGGCACCACCACCCTGGCCTACGTCGACGACGGCGCCCCCGCCAACGTCCTCGCCACCGGCCTCGGCACCTCCTCCGAGGCGGAAACCCTCGTCGGCAACCTCGGCACCTACGCCAAGCTCCACCGCGACGGCGACGCCCTCTGGCTGCTCGCCCCAAGCGCCACCACCACCTGGAACCTCGCCTACTCCCACGACAACGGCGCCACCTGGACCACGACCGAACTCGCGGTCGAGGGCCTCGACCCCGCCGACACCAGCCTCGTCGGCTTCACCCTGCTCCGCCCCGACGGCAGCCCCCTCGCCCACGACCCCGGGACCATCCAGTTCTTCGCCGCCGGCCTCGACCGCGACGCCCTCGCCACCCGCTCGTACTACGGCGAGATCCACTTACGATGATTCTCCTCCTCATCAGTTGCCCGGGTGCCGACGCCCTGAGCCCCGCCGACTCCGCCGAGGTCCCCCGCTGGGAGTCCTTCGACACCCTGGATCCCGGCCGCTGGCTCACCGCCGACTGGACGCTGGGAAAGTCGCAACTCGTCGCCGACAACGTCACCATCCAGGACGGCCACCTCGTCCTCGACCACGCGGGCGCGGGCGACACATGGAGCGGCGCCGAGGTGTACACCGCCGACACCTTCACCGGGGGACAGTTCACCGCCCGGGTGCAACCCCCAGCTTCCCCAGGGACAGTCTGCGCATTCTTCTTCTACGGCACCGACCCCGAGGGCCTCGTCCACGAGATCGACGTGGAACTGCTCGACGGCCGCCTCGTGGTGGGGACGTTCGCCGCCTGGCACCCCTCCCACGGCTACGAAAACGGCCCCACCCGCGAGTATGCCTGGATCGACGTCGCGACCGGCGGCGTGCTCGACTACACGATCGACTGGCAGCCGGGCGCGGTGAGCTTCGCCGTCGACGGCACGGCGGTCGCCACGTTCACCACGGCGGTGCCCACGCTCTCCCTCCCCATCCACCTCAACCACTGGACCAGCGACACCTGGCCGGAGGTCGGCTACCCGCCCAGGTCCCCGCTACAGTGCCGCTTCGACTTCGTCGATCGCTGAGACCTACCCGGCACCGTCCCGCCGGTCCACCCACCACAACCACGCCGCCGCCGCCGTGGCCAGCACGCTCACCGCCGCGAGCAACTCGAAGATCCCGCCGGTCCCACCCCAACTCCGCGCCTGTCCCGCCAGCGCCTGCCCAAACAGCGCGCCGACCCCGTACGACGCCACGCCCCACAACGCCTGGGCACTCGCGGCCACGTGGACCGGGGCCCCGCGCGCCATGCGCTCCACCCCCGACACCCAGAAGGCGCCGAACGCCACGCCGTGCAACACCTGGGTCGCCACCAGCACCACGGGGTCCACCGTCCACGCCACGATCAACCAGCGAGGCACGTTCATCGCGGCGGCGATGAACAACCCGCCGGCGGGACCGACCCGCCCCAGGAGCGGTCGCGCGAACGCCATGAGCACCGTCTCGCAGCCCACGCCCACCGCGACGGCCGCGCCCACCACCCACTCCGGCAGGCCCAGCGCGGCCACGTGGACCGACAGGAACGTGTCGTACACCGACAGCGTGAACGCCTGCAAGCAGCCCGCCAGCAGCAGGGGCGCAAGCCACCGCTGTCGTAAAAGCGCGATCAACGCCGGGAGCACCGGGGCCGGCCCCGCGCCGCCGCGGGTGGGAAACTGGAAGGCCACCAGGACCGTGAGCACCGCCCCCAGGTCGCTCCACAAGTGCGGCGGCAGGCGCAGGGGCAAGGTGGCGAGTACCGTGCCCACCAGGAAGCCGATGCTCCCGAACAACCTCACCTTCCCGTACTCCCCCAGCGGTCGCCCTGCCGCTCGCAGCCGCTCGACCACCACCGAGTCGGTGATCGCCCCCACCGGTGCGCGGAGCGCCGCGTAGGCAAACATCGCCACGCCGATCCACACCACGTCGGTGGCCCGGGCGAGCACGATCGCCGCCGCCGCCGTGCCCGCGCACGACACCCGCAGCACCAACCCTGCGGCCTGGTACCGGTCCGCCCACCAGGCCCACAGCGGCATCGACACCAGGCGGCCGAGCGGCAGCATCGCGAGCAACAGGCCAATCGTCCCACCCGCGATGCCCTCTTTCTCGAAACGCCCCCCCAGCAGGGGGATCAGCGCGCCCAGGGAGCCGAGCATCAGCGCGTAGAACAGCCGCAGCATGCCGGTCGACAAGGGCCGCCGGCTATCTCGCTGGCGGGGGGGGCGGGGGGGGGGGGGGGGGGGGGGGGGGGGGGGGGGGGGGGGGGG
>CAYHRZ010000728.1:0-2369 GCA_964359125.1 uncultured Klebsiella sp.
CGAGTGCCTCCTCGGCGCCCGTGAGCGCGCGGAGCCGTGCCGCGACGCCGCGGAGGCGATCGCCGCGTTCCCCGGTGTCGAGGTCCACCTCCAGGTTGGTCCACGCGCCCGCGGCCTCGGCCACGGCCGCGACGGCCTCGGGCGCCAAGGGCGCGCGGCCGAGGTTGGTGTGGAGCACGACGCCGGTGACGTTGATCACTCGGCGCACGGAGGGTCGCTGTCGCTCGGCGACGCGCCTTCGCACCGCCGTCTCCCAGTCGCCGGGAGGCTCGCCGCCCGCCCGGACGCTGTCGAGCAGCGCGCGCGCCTCCGCCACCGCCAGGGCATGGGGAAGGTCGCCTAGGGCGTCGAGCAGCTTCCCCACGGCGGGCAGGGCGCGGCGGCGGTCGGTGCTCATCTTGCCCGGTTATTGCGCGGCAGCGGATACGCCCGGTGGCGGATGATTGTCCTCCTCTACGCCCTGGCGACCGTGGCTTGTGGCGCGCTGGCCGTGCGGGCGCCGCTGGCCGACCGGGACGACCCGGTGCGCCGGGCCTACGCCTACCTCGCCGCCACCGTGGCGCTGACGTGGCTGGGTTGGACGCTCTACCTCATCCCCGGGCTGGGCGTGGGGAAGCTGATGAACGGTTCGGCCGCTGCTTTCTTGCCCTACACGCTGCTGAATTTCGTCGACCGGTTCTTCGCGGATGCCTCGAGTCGGCGCGACCCTCGCGTGGCCCAGTTGCTCGGTTTCGCGCCGGTGGTGGCCGTGACGTACGTGGTGTTCGACTTGCTCCTCCCGTGGCGGGTTGGGCAGGCGGGGCCCAGCGACATCCTCCTCGGGGCCTGGGTTTTCGGCGGCCTCGGTGTGTCGTTGGCCCGGCTCTGGGCGCGTCACCAGGCGAGCCACCACCGGGTGGAGCGGTCGCGGATTCGCTACCTCCTGGGGCTGGCAAGCAGCGCCATCGTTTCCTCGGCGTCGGAAGCGGTGGTGCGCGCGGCGGGGGATCCCGCGGCCGAGAACCCATCCTTCTTCATGCGCGAGGGCTCGGTCCAAGGGGCGATCCCGCCCCTGGGGGCCTTGTTGACGACGACGCTGCTCTACTTCCTCTTCCAGATGATCAGCGCCTACCGCCTCCTGGACTTGGCGGAGATCTTCTCCCGGGTGGGCGCCGTGGCCATCGCGGCCGCGATCCTGGTGCTGGTCGACTCGCTGTCGGCGGTCTCGCTCCTGGGTCCCTACCCGACCCACGGCCTCTTCCAGGCGTTCGTGGCAAGCATGTTGTTCCTGCTGGCGTGGGACCCCCTGCGGACCCAACTCGAGCGGTGGCTGGGGAGCTTCTTCAACCCGCGCGGACAGGTACTCGACGAGGCGCTCCGGGCCGTCGAGGTCGCGCTGCCGCGGGTGATCTCGTTGCCCGCGCTGTCGACCACGCTCATCGACCGGATCGTGGCCACCGGGCGGACGCCCGTGGCGTCGTTCTACCTCTGGAACGACGACCGGCGGGTGTACCGCCTGGTGCACGAACTGGGCGCGGCCGAGCGACCGGCGGTCCTAGCCGTGGCCCGGCAGCCGTTCGTCGACGGCTTGGTCGAGGGGGAGCCGGTCTACAACCGCGGCGATATCGAACGCATCATACGTCGCGACACGAAAAAGGCGGAATCGCTTGCCGCTAGGCTGCGCACCATGGCGGACATGAACGCATCGCTGGTGGTGCCGTTCAAGTCCGGCGACCTGGTGCTCGGTTGGTTGGCCCTCGCCGACGAGCCGGACAGCGACGGTTTCTCGGAGGAGGAGGTGTCGCGGCTGGCGCGCCTGGGGACGGCAGCGGCGGTGGTCCTGGAGAACATCCAGAGCTTCGACCGGCTCAAGCACGAACACCGCCTCACCGGGCTGGGCACCATGGCCACGGGGCTGGCCCACGAGATCCGCAACCCGCTGGCGGGCATCCGCGGCGCGGCGCAGTTCCTAGAAAGCACCCGTTCAGGCTCCGACGTGGAGATGGTGCGCGTCATCGTCGAAGAGACGGATCGCCTCAATCGCATCGTGTCGCAGTTCCTGGACTACGCCCGTGAGCTGCGTTTGCAGGTCGACGCCACCGACCCCGGCGCCCTCGTGCGCGCGACCACCCGGGCGTTCACGGCCCAGGGACTGCCGCCGGGCGTCAAGTTGGAGGAGGAAATCCAGCCGGACCTGCCGAGCTTCCCCGGCGACGACTTGATGTTGCGACAGGTGCTGCACAACCTCGTCCAGAACGCGGTCCTGGCCATCGGCGGCGCGGGCGGCACGGTCACCCTGCGCGCGGGCGGTGGGACCCTGGTGGACCCTCGTGCCCGGGGTGGTGGCTGCGTCGTGATCGAAGTGGCCGACAACGGCCCGGGCATCGCCA
>CAYHRZ010000729.1:0-2369 GCA_964359125.1 uncultured Klebsiella sp.
GGCGATGATCGCGAGGGCGCTGGACCTCGAGGTGCGACTGGTGCGCGCCTACCTCGCGCATGCGGCCTTCCTCGGCCTCGTCGCCGAGCCGACCGAGCCGCGCCTCACCGCCGACGGCCTCGCCTACGCGGTGGCCGGGCCGCGGCGGTCCGCGGTCCTCGGGGAGGTGGTTCGCCGTCACCCGGTGCTCGGGGCGCTGCCCGCCGACGCGCGTGCTGCCGTCTCCTGCATCGAAGGCCACGACCAGTCGCGGCGCGACGCGCGGGCGATCTTCCGGCTGGCGAGCGTCAAGCGGTCGCGACCGGTGGCCGACCCGCCCGAGCAGATGCGCCTGGCCTTCGCCGGGGCCACCGAGACCCAGGGGCCGGGCCTAGGACCCGACGTGGCCGACGACAACCTCGACGTGTACGCCCTGGTGCTGCGCGCCCTGCTCGAGCACGGCGAGTTGCGGCTCAACACCCTGCGCGGCCTGCTCGACGCCGCGGGGGCCTCCGGCGCCAACCTCGGCGGTTACGTGGCGCTGGCGGTCCGGCGGGGCGACGCCCGAAGGGTGGGCGAGGCGGTGGTGGTCACCCAGGGGGCGTTGGCCCGGGCGGACATGGCCGAGAGCGTGGTGTCGATCGCGCTGTCCGACCCCGACTTCCGCCAGTGGCTCGACGACGGCCGCACGGAGTCGCGACGCTGTGCTCGCTGGGCTCGCCGCCTGTTCGGCGACGAGCCTCCGCCCGTCGCCATGACACGCCTGTTGTTCGGCCGTCGCCTTGCCACGGTGCCGCAAGCGGGCGGCCCCGGCGACGAACTCCCCGCCGAGGCCGGCGCCTTCCTGGAGGTGACCGGCGACCGGGTGGCGTTCTGCGTGCCGGGGTCGGTGTGCGAGCTCGGCGGCGGCATCGCCTGGGTCCACGCCCAGTGGCGAGACCTGGTCACGCAGTCGGCGTCGACGCACCCGCCAAGCGCCCTCGACGCCCGCGCGATCGTGCACGGGGGCCTGTTCGGCCCGGCGGTGGCTGTTCCCCGGAACATCCCCGACCAGCTCAGCCTACGCCTGCGCGCGGTGCGCGCCGTGCCCGCCTTCGCGCTGCTCGTGGCCACTACCCTCTTGCACCGGCGGAAGTTGCTGCGTCTCCGCGAGCGGGGCGACCGGCTCCTGGTCGACGTCCCGGGTCGTGACCAGCTGGACTTCGACCATCTCGTGTCGCGACTCGCGCGCTCGCGGGGTTGGACCTACTGCCGCGCCCCGGCCCGGCCGCGATGGCCCGGCATCGCCGCCGCCGCCGCGCGCCTCGGCCTCTGCGCCCGCGCGCAGCAACTGTGGGTGCTGGACGAGAACTTCTTCTTCCGCCTGGGCCAGGACCCGGAGCACCACGAGTTGATGGACCGGCTGTCGCCCCTGTGCGACGCGCTCGAGTCGGTGCTCGGTCGCTGATGGCCCGCCGTCGACCCGCCCCCAACGCCGTCCCGCTCTTCGGTGACGCGCAGCCACCCGCGGGGGAGCTGGTGTTTGTCTACGACCGGCGCGCGTTCACCCACGAGGCCGAGGGCTGGATCAACCGCGACCGCGAGCGGCCGGCCTTCGCGCGGGGGCGCCTTTTCCGCAACGCCAAGGGACAGCTCGCGTTCCGACCGGAGCCCGGCGGCCCGCAAGTGCGCGGCGCGGTGTTGGAGGTGGCCGTGGGGGCGCTGCCGGTGCTCGACTTCGTCGCCACGGCGGGCACCGCGCTGGTCCGTAGCGTAGTCGACGTGTCGGTGAACCTGCGCATGGTGCAGGCCCACACCTGGACGCTCGGCGACGATACCGGGTGGAGGCCGGTCAAGCAGGAGCGCCGTTGAACGAGATCCCCTGGGAGCCCTGGACCGACGGCGCGTTCGAGCGGGCCCGCGCCGAGGGCAAGCCGGTGCTTTTGCACATCGGTGCTACCTGGTGTCACTGGTGCCACGTGATGGACCAGGGCACCTACCCCCACCCGGAGGTGATTCGCCTCGTCCGCGAGCGCTTCGTGGCGGTGCGCGTCGACACCGACCACCGCCCCGACGTCAACGAGCGCTACAACCAGGGCGGCTGGCCCACCTGCGCGGTGCTCGACGCCGACGGCGAGGTGCTCGTCGGCCGCCTGTACATGCCGCCCCACGAGCTGATCCCGTTGTTGTTGTCGACCTCGACCCCCGGCCAGCGCTGGGTGATCGGCAAGGCCGCCGCCGACGTGATGCCCGAGGCGCCCGCCGACGTCGCCGCCATCGCCGCGGCCGTCAAGAAGGGCTTCGACCCCTGGCACGGCGGGTTCGGGGAGCTGGAGAAGTTCCCCCACACCGCCGTGTGCGAGTGGGTGCTGGACCGCCAGCAGCGGGGCGTCCCGCTCCCGGGCGACGGC
>CAYHRZ010000730.1:0-2361 GCA_964359125.1 uncultured Klebsiella sp.
GACGGCCGGCCCGACGCCGAGGAAGAGGTCCTGGGCACCGATCCCAACAACCCCGACACCGACGGCGGCGGCGTCGGCGACGGCGACGAGGTGGACCGCGGCTCCAACCCGCTCGATCCCGCCGACGACTTCGAGGGCGACGACTCGGGCGACGACACCGAGAATATCGGGCCGCGAAGCGGCGGGGTCTACGGGGGCAGTTGCGCCGCAGCCGCCTCGGCCGGTTGGCTTGTAGTAGGCTTCGGCCTCGCCCTCCGGAGCCGCCGTCGATGCTAGTCCTCGCCGCCCTCGCCCTCGCGGCCGACACCGTCCCCGACGTCGCGGTCGACGGGCAGATCTACCGACCCCCGATCGACGCCCGGGCCACGCTCTGGGCCGACGACAGCAAGGTGCGCGCCGGCGCCCTCGCGGGGGCCTCGGTGGGCTGGGTCCACGAGCCGGTCGTGTGGGTATGGTCCGACACCGGCGAGCGGGTACCGCTGGTCGGCGACGCCGTCGGGATCAACGTCCTGGGCGGCTACAGCTTCTGGCGCCTCCGACTCGGCGTCGACGTGCCGCTCTACCCGGTGGCCGCCGCCGACGACGCGTCCGGGCCCGGCCTCGGCGACGTGGCCCTCGACGTCAAGGGCATGGTGCTGGACCCCGACGACGCGCCGCTGGGGCTGGCCCTGGCGTTCCGGGCCGACTTGCCCACGGCGTCCACCGCCGTGCCGCTGGCCGCCGACGGCTTCGCCTACGAGGTCACCGCCATCGTCGACAAGCGGGTGGGCCCGGTCCTGCTCGCCGCCAACCTCGGCACCCGGGGCACGCCAGCGGTCGAGATCAGCAACGTCAGCGTGTCGGACCAGCTTGCCTGGCGCCTCGGTGGCGCCTTCGACCCCGGGGTCGGCGCGGGCGGGTTGGGCTGGGGCCTCTCGCTCGACGTCGCGGGCTACAGCACCTGGGCCGACCTGGGGAACCCGGCCGGCGCGCCCGCAGAGGCGATGGGCGGGGCGTTCCTGCGCGTGGGCGAGAGCATGCGCGTCGCGGCGGGCTACGGCCACGGGATCTCGCCGGGTATCGGCGCCAGCAACGGCCGGGCGGTGCTCAGCTTCGGCTGGGTCCAACCGCCCCCCGATCCCACGCCCCGGCCGGTGGCCAAGGCCACGCCCACGCCAGCACCCGAGCCCAAGGCCACGCCAGCCCCGCCGGCCCCGCCTCCGCCGGTGGCGGTGGCCACGCCGCCGGCCAAGTCCGTGCCCCCGGCGGTGGTGTCGCCTCCCCCCGCGCCTGTCCCCACGGCCGCGAACCGGGTCGTGCTCAACGGCACCCGCCTCGTCATGTACCAGCGCATCGCCTTCGACGGCGCGCTGCTCCGTCCCGAGGGGGCGGCGCAGGTCGACTACCTCGCCCAGTACCTGCTCGCGCACCCGGAGATCGAGAGCATCCGCATCGAGGGCCACACCGACGGCCGCGGGGATCCCTCCGACGAACTCGCCCTGGCGGGCACCCGGGCCGGGGTGGTGCTGGAACGACTGGTGTCGGCGGGCCTGCCGCGTGAGCGGTTCTACGCGGCCGGCTACGGCGGCATGCGTCCCCTGGTCCCGGCCACCGATCCCAACGCCCGCGTCACCAACGAGCGGATCGACTTCGTCATCACCCGCTGGGCCGAGGGCTTCGAGCCGCGTTGATCCTGCTCGTCGCCTGCTCCTCCACGCCGGTGGCCATCGTGACCGGCAACCCGGCCGTGGGCCTCGACTCGGCCGACACCGCTGGCGCCGACACCGGCGACACCGCCCCCCCGCCGGAACCCCTGGTCACCGAGGAGGGCGTCGGCGACGCGACCGTCGACAACGACTGGGTCTTCGACGACAGTTTCATCCACCGGGTCGACATCACGCTCGACGACGACGCGTGGTACAACCTCCTCACCCTCCCCTACGACTGGGCACCGGCGGACCTCGCCATCGACGGCGTCCCCGCACCCGAGGTGGGGCTACGCCTCCGGGGCAAGATCGGCTCCTACCGGGCGATCACCGGCAAGCCCAAGTTCAAGGTCGACTTCAACCAGTACCGCGATGGCCGGGACTTCTACGGCCTCGAACACCTGTCACTGAACAACTCGGTGGTCGACTGTTCCTACCTCAAGGAGATCCTCGGCTACAAGGTAGTGGGCATGGCGGGCCTGCCCACCCTACGGACAGCCTTCGCCGACGTTTATGTCAATGGGGTGGACTACGGTTTGTACGTGCTCCTGGAAACCCCCGACAAACGTTGGCTGGAGCGCAACTACCCGGATGCCAGTGGCAACCTCTACGACGGCAAGTACCTCTACGACTACACCACCGGCAGCTACACCCTCCTGGACTTCGTCGACAGCGT
>CAYHRZ010000731.1:0-2358 GCA_964359125.1 uncultured Klebsiella sp.
GCACCTTCGCGATGCCGATCGCCTGCGGGTAAAAAGGCCAGTCGCTACCCATGCAGATCCGCGACGGGTTCACCTCCGCGCACACCCGTTCGATCACCGGCAGCGACTGCGAGGCGAACTCCACCCACACGTGGTCGAACTCGCGGGCGAAGGCAATGGCCCGCTCCGGCTGCAAGGCCCCGCTGTGCCCGAGCACGAACGTCGTCCCCGGGTTCTCCGCGATTACCGCCCGGTAACGGTCCACCTGGCAGCGGTTGCGGGCCGCCTCGCTCTCGATGCCCACCGGCCCGCAGTGGAAGAACACCGGCAGGTCCCGCTCACCGCACAACCGGCAGAGTTCCATCATCTTCGGGTGGTCCGGCGCGAGGATCTGCACCGCCGGGTGGATCTTGATGCCCCGGGCACCCAGCGCCACCTGGACGTCGAGTTTGCCCGCGAGGTCCCGGGCCAGGGGGTGGACCGAACCAAACACCACCATGTCGTCGCGACCGCGCGTGGCCGCCAGCCACTCCAGCGCGTTCTTCGACAAGATCGGCCAGTCGATGGCGAGCAACACGCTCGTCGTCACCCCCACCTGCTTCATCTCGCGGGCCAGGTTGCCCGCAGTGTGGGTGGGACGCATCGTCCCGCCGAAAAAACACCCCCACACCAGGTCCCGCTCCATGCGCTTGCGGTCGTCGGCCGTGAAGTACTGGTTGAGGTAGCGGTCGAAGCCAAAGTTCCGCGCCCGCGGCAGGTAGTGGAGCACCTCGGCGCTCTCGCGCGACAAGTCGACGTTGGTGGGGACGATGAACGACTGCGCGAGGTGGGTGTGCACGTCGATGCAGGGCCCCACGGCGGGATCCAGCCGCAGCTCGCCATCCACCACGTCGAACCAGGGCAAACGCGCCAGGTCGTGCAGGTTCTCGTACTCGTGGTTCACAGGTTCCGCGCCAGGATGAGGAGCCCCGCTAGCGTGAGCGTGGCGTCGACGCCGCGCCGGAACCGCCCGGCGTCCACCCGCGCGTGGACCCGCTGTCCCAGCGCCAGGCCCACGATCAGCCCCGGGACCAGCACCACGCTGGTCCGAGCGCTCTGCACGCCGAGCACGCCGTCGTGGGCGTACACCGCCAGCAGCCCCACCGAGAGCACCACCCACAGGGCCGACAGCGTGGCGCGGAAGGCGTGTTTGTCGAGGCCCAGCCGCGAGATCGCCATCACCACCATCGGGCCGCCGGTACCAAAGGCCCCGTGGACGATCCCCGCCAGGCCCAGCGTGCCGTTGGCCGCCACCGGCCCCAGGGTGCGCCCTGGCGCCAGCAGCCGCCACGCTCCGACGCTCGCGACGAAGGCGCCGAACGCCGCCTCGAAGGCGCGGGCGTGCTCCGAGAGGCCCGAGAAGGCCCAGGCCCCCAGCGGAAACCCGAGCAACATCGCGGGCAGCACGCGGCGGCCCAGCAAGCTCCAGTCAATCGACGCCCGGTCCCGCACGGCGATCCACGACGACAGCAGGATGTTCACGCTCACGTGCGCCGGCAGGTACTCGCGCACCGGCACGAAGAACGAGGCCAGGGCCACGGCCACCACCGTGCCCCCGAAGCCGGTGATCGTCTCCACGAAGAACGCCACCGCCACCACGACCGCCAGCGGCAGCTCAGCCCACATCGTCGTGGTCGTGGCCGTCCATCCACCCGAGCACCAGCTCACCCACGTACTCGCGGTCCGGCATCGAAACCAGCGCGCCGTAGATTGCCCCGTCGGCCTCCGCCTGCAACCCCCCGTCGCGCACCTCCGCCGTCACCCGCCGCAGGTCGGCGAGGAAAGCGCCGACCACCCCGGGGTGCGCGGCCGAGACGATCATCTGCACCGCGGACGGCGCCTGGAGACGGTCGAGGTGCCAACCCAGTTTTTTCATGCGCTCGTCCACCGCGAACACGTCGAGGCCGTCGCCGGTGAACGACAACACCGAGTGACGAGGATCCCCCAGCAAGCGGAGCCCCGGGGTGGCGGCGATGCCGTCGCGGAGCCGGGCCGCGGCCAACAAGACTTCGCGCGCCAGCCGCACGTAGCCGTCGTGACCGAGGTACTGCTGGATGGCCCACGCCGCCGCGATGGCGCCCCCGGGACGGGTCCCCGCCATCGTGGGCGAGCCGTACAGCCCACCCGGCCAGTCCACAGTCGCGAAGAACTGGCACTTGCGCAGCGCCCGGTCGCGGTAGAGCACCAGCGACGCGCCCTTCGCCGCGTATCCATACTTGTGCAAGTCGGCCGAGAGCGAGGTGACGCCCGGCACCCGAAAGTCGAAGTCCACCGCCTCGCCACCGGCCTCCCCGGCGAAGGCGAGGACGAAGCCGCCGAGGCAGGCGTCGACGTGACAGA
>CAYHRZ010000732.1:0-2346 GCA_964359125.1 uncultured Klebsiella sp.
GGTCGCGACATACACCTGTACGCCTGCGAGACCCGCCCCTGGCTCCAGGGGGCGCGGCTCACCACCTGGGAGTGTGCCCAGGACGGCATCCGGTGCACCCTGGTGGCCGACGGCGCCGCAGCGAGCGTGCTCGCCTCGGGCCGCGCATCCGCTGTGGTGGTGGGCTGCGACCGGGTGGCCAGGAACGGCGACACCGCCAACAAGCTGGGCACCCTCTCGCTCGCGGTGTTGGCTCGGCACTTCGGGGTGCCGTTCTACGTGGCCATGCCGTGGTCCTCCTTCGATCTGGGCACCGAAACCGGTCGCGACATCGTGGTGGAGGAGCGCGATCCCATGGAGGTGGGCGGGCTCCAGGGCGGCACCGTCGACGCTTGGAATCCCGCCTTCGACGTCACCCCGGCGGAGCTGGTGACGGCTTGGGTGACGGAAACCGGGGTGGTGACGACGGCGGGAGCGTTGCCGCGATCGCGGCCCGAGGGTTGAGGCGGCGCCGAAGGTCGCACCGGGCCCCCCGCCCGCCTCGCGCCGCGCGTGGCACACCGGGGACACCTACGAGGGCCGAGAACCGGTACCCCGACTACCCCCCCGGGTCGACCTCCGCGTCCCCGCCCTGAGTCAGGTGCCAGCGGTAGCCGCCGCCGAGGGTGAAGCTGTCGGTGCTGAGCTGGCCGTCGGGCCAGCGCACGGTCACCTCCGCCTCGCAGTCGCTGCCGAGGCCGAAGTGCAGCTCCAGGTCGTGCTGGATGCCGTAGTGGCCGTGGCCGCCGCCCACCTCCTGAGTTTGTGTCACGCCGCCGGCGGTGACCTCGACGCGGGCGCCGATGGCGGCGCGGTTCGCCGTCGTACCCTCCAGCCGTAGCTGCAGGAAGTTCCCGGCCCCGCCCTGGTCCTCGCCCGTGACGTTCTCGAAGTAGCGCACGTTGAAGGTGTCGTAGCAGTCAGTGTCGCAGCGGCCGCTGCTGTGACCGAGGACAACGTCGAGGTCCCCGTCGCGGTCGAAGTCGGCGACCGCCACGCCGTGGCTACGGTTGTGGTCGATCCCCTCCTCCACGGGGACGGTCTCGAAGCTCCGGCCGTCGAGGTTGTGCCAGAGGAGCGCTTGGGCGCCCTCGTAGTCGGAGGAGCCAACGAGCACGTCGGGCAGGCCGTCGTTGTCGAAGTCGAACACCGCCCCGGTCATGTCGCCGTCGTTCCAGTCCGTCACCTGGTGTTCGCGGGTGAGCCCGGTGGCCTCGTTGCCCGGCCGGTCGAACGTGACACTCGACTCGCCGTCGTTGAACAACAGCTCGCTGGGATCGGACGAAGAACCGACGTCCCAGTGGACGATCTCCGTCGTCAACAGGTCCATCGCGCCGTCGTTGTCGACGTCGGCGCACACCGTCGTCCCCGAGTTGCCACCGAGACGGAACAACTCGCGGTCGTAGTCGTTGTTCCACCGGAAGGCGTCGGCGTCCTCCCGGCAGGTAATCGCCGGATCCGGCACTTCGGCGCAGCCCACGTCGTCGCGGTGCAGGTAACACCAGCACCGGGCCGACTCGTTGTCGGACCAGTCCACGCGGTCGTCGTAGGCGTAGCCCGACTCGACGCTGCGGTTAGTGAAGGTGCCGTCGCCGTTGGCCAGCCAGAAGTGGTTGGGGCTGCGACCGTAGCTCGCGGAAAGCAGCTCCTGGTCGCCGTCGCCGTTGACGTCGCAGGCCAGCGCCGACCATGCGTAGGTGTGACCGAGACCCTGGTTGATGTCGTCGATGCTGTTCCAGGACTTCGTCTTGAGGCCCGCGTCGTTGGTGGCCTTCTCGAAGACCCCGCCGCCCCGGTTGACGTAGAGCTGGTCCTGGGCCGGGTAGCCCGTGCTGTCGGCGTACTGGGTGATCCACACGTCGACCAGGCCGTCGCGGTCGATGTCGACGAACGACACGCCCGCCGGCGAGTCGACCCCATCGTCCTGGAAGTCGCTCCCCGCCGGGCCCAGGGTGAAGGTCCCGTCGCCCTCGTTCAACATCAACTCCGTGGTGTCGGCCCAGGCGCTGGTGGTATCGGGAAGGCCGGTCACCAGGTCCAGGTCGCCGTCGTTGTCGACGTCGGCGAAGGCCCACACCTGTCCCGGGCGGCCCCCGTCGCCCACCCGCGAGGCCATGACGCCGGAGGCTTCCGTCTCGTCGCGAAAGGCACCCTGGCCGTCGTTGCGGAGCAGCCAGTGGTAGCGCGCGCCGCCGTCGCCGAAGTCGTCGACGGCGCTGGTGGTACTGCGCACCTGGAGGTCGGGCCAGCCGTCGCCGTCGTCGTCCACCGCCGACAGGCGCAGGCCGGTCACCGCCATGGCGTCGAGGCCCCACTCGGCGGTGGCCT
>CAYHRZ010000733.1:0-2335 GCA_964359125.1 uncultured Klebsiella sp.
CTCCGTATCAACACGGCGAGGTCTTCGTCACCGAAGACGGCGCGGAGACGGACCTCGACCTCGGCCACTACGAGCGCTTCGTGTCGACCCAGATGTCGCAGCGAAACTCGTTCACGACGGGCCGGGTGTACCGCAACGTCATCGAGCGGGAGCGTCGCGGCGAGTACTTGGGGCGCACGGTGCAAGTGGTCCCGCACATCACCGACGAGATCAAGAAGCTCATCCAGGAGGGCGTGGAGGGCGCCGACATGTGCATCGTCGAGGTGGGCGGCACGGTGGGCGACATGGAGGGGCTGCCGTTCCTCGAGGCCATCCGCCAGGCGCGGGCCGACTTCGGCGTGGAGAACGTCTGCTACGTGCACGTCACGCCGCTGGTCCACATGAAGGCGGCGGGTGAGCTCAAGACGAAGCCCACGCAGCACTCGGTGAAGGAGTTGTTGTCGACCGGGATCCAGCCCGACATCCTGATTTGCCGGAGCGACGTGGCGATTCCCCGCGATATCCGCCAGAAGATCGCCAGCTTCTGCAACGTCGGCGTCGACGACGTCATCAGCGCGCACGACGTGGCCAACGTCTACGAACTCCCCATCCTCTTCCAGGAGCAGGGACTCGACGACCGGATCCTCCAGCGGTTCGCGTTCTTCGCACCGAAAGCGCGACTCCCGGCCTGGGAAGACTACACCCGCCGGGCCAAGGCCCCGAAGCACCACGTGCGCATCGCGATCGTGGGCAAGTACGTCCACCTCACCGATACCTACAAGTCGCTGAACGAGGCGTTGGTTCACGGCGCGGTGGCGAACGACGCCCGGGTGGAACTCCGCTACGTCGACAGCGAGGAACTCGACGCGGCGCACGCCGGGGCACTGCTCGGCGGGATCGACGCCATCCTGATCCCCGGGGGCTTCGGCGCCCGTGGCACCGAGGGCAAGATCGCGGCCATCAAGTACGCCCGCGAGCAGGGCATCCCGTTCTTCGGCATTTGCCTTGGCTTGCAGCTGGCAGTGGTGGAGTACCTGCGCAACGTGGCGGGCCTCCAGGGCGCCCACTCGTCGGAGTTCGAGCCCGCCGCGCCGCACCCCGTCGTCCACCTCATGGACGAGCAGCACAACGTCACCGACCTGGGCGGCAGCATGCGGCTCGGCGCCTACCCTTGCAACCTCGGCGAGGGCACCCGCTCGCGCGCCATCTACGGCGGCGCAGGGGAGATTAGCGAGCGGCACCGGCACCGCTACGAGGTCAATCCTCAGTACCACGGGGCGCTGCGCGACAACGGCATGGCGATCAGCGGGCTCTCCCCCGACGCCCGCCTAGTGGAGATGATCGAGTTGCCCTCGCACCCGTACTTCGTCGCGTGCCAGTTCCACCCAGAGTTCAAGTCCCGGCCCCTCGCCCCCCACCCGCTCTTCGCGGCGTTCGTCAAGGCGGCGCTGGAGCGCCAGACCCAAGCCAGCCGTGCCCTCCGCGCCACGGGCGGCGCCGGCACGCCGCCGGCCGAGGCGAAGTGACGGCTGCGCCCACCGGCGCAACGTTCCTGGTCACGGCGAGCCTGCTCGCGGGCTGCTCGCCCACGCTGGAAGCGCTGCCGAGCGCAGCCATCGCCGAGGGGGTCGCGGTGGAGGTCCCCGCCGCGGGGGGCGTCGGGGGCAGCCGATACACGGTGCTGCTGGCCCAGGCGGGTGGCGCCACGGGGGGGAGCGGCGTCGCCGCCGGCGAGACGGTGGTGTCGCGACGCGACGACGGAAAACCGCCGCTCACCATCTCCTCCACCACCTCCGACTGGGACCTTCGCAACAAGAAAGCAAGCTTCACCGGGAGCGTCGTCGTCACCCGGGGGAGCGTGAAGCTGCGGTGCTCGACGCTGCAGGTCACCTACGGCACCGCCGACAACGTGGAGTCTGTGGTCGCGACCGGCGACGTCGTGGTGGAGACCGGCGCCCGCGTCGCCAGCGCCCAGCGGGCCGAGTTGGTGGGCGCCACGGGAGAAGTGACGCTCACCGAGAGCCCGCGCCTAGTCGACGGCCCGAACACCCTGGCCGGGACGCGCATCCGACTCTGGCTCGACGACGAGCGTGCCACGTGCGAGGGCGACGGGGGCGCGCCCTGCACGCTGGTGGTCGCGGGCTGGACCGTGGGCCCGTGAGCGGGGCGCTGCGGGCCGAGGGACTCCGACGCAGCTACCGCGGGCGCCCGGTGGTCGACGGGGTGAGCTTGGCGGTGGCCCCGGGGGAGGTGGTAGGACTGCTCGGACCCAACGGCGCCGGGAAGAGCACGGTGTTCAAGATGATCGCGGGCATCGAGCGCCCCGACGCGGGCAAGGTGTGGATCGGCGGCGACG
>CAYHRZ010000734.1:0-2333 GCA_964359125.1 uncultured Klebsiella sp.
AGCAGGTCGATGCTCTCGTTGACGAGGTCCAGCACGGACACGTCTTTCTGGCCGACGATCGACACCAGGGCGTAGTTCCCGTCGGCGACGAGCACCACGCTGTTCGGCACGACGGCCTGGTCCGCGTCCAGCGTGAGCGGGTAGGTCACGCACACGTCCCAGGCGTCGCAGTCGTCGTCGCCCACCGCGAGGTTCACGACCGCCACCTGCGAGCGGGAGAGCACCACGGCGCGGCTGTCGTCGCCCGAGAAGAGGATTGTCTCCGGCGCAAAGCCCACCGCCACGCGGTTGACGTTGCCGCTGGCCATGTTCACGAACGACACCTCGTTGAGGTTGACGAAGCCATCGACGACGATCTCCTCGCCGTTGTAGTCGAGGTACAAGGCAGCGGTCTGGCCGTCGTGACTGTACACGGCGGCGTTGACCTGCGGCGCCACGCCTTCCAGCGCCTTCTCCCCCACGCGGGCGCCGTCCTGCACGAGGTTCACCTCGTAGTCGGTGGTGAGCTTGTCGCCGGGGCAGTCGTCGACGGCGACCACCAGCGGGTCGGTGTCGGCGCAGACCGGCCAGCTGGAGATGACGAACACGCCGTTGCCGTCGTCGGTGGCGATCAGCTTCTCGGGCGAGGCGCCGTCGAGGTCGACCTGCGACCAGGTGCCGTCGGGCGTGACCCGGACGAGCTGTCCCGCGTGGGGGAGGCGCACGTACACGCCGTCTTTCGCCGCGACCACGCTGGGATCCCAGGTGGCGTCGATGTACTGGTAGCCGCCGTCCGGGAGGTCCCAGAGGTTGCAGCCGAGGAGGAGGAGGGGAATCATCTGGGTGTCTCCTTAGTGCTCGATGTCGCTGTTGAGTTCGAAGCCGGTGATCGTGTCGAGCTCCTTCGCGTCGGGGTCGTAGAAGCTGATCCGGCCCATGTCGTGCATCTGCGAGGCCCAGGCCATGGTGCGGCCCGGCAGCGTGCCGACGAACACCGGGTCGCTCGCGAGCTTGATGTGGTCGGGGAGCAGGGTCTCGAACGACAGCGCCTCCATCGTGGGCACGCCGTCCATCACGTAGAAGCCCCAGCGGTTGTCGTCGCTCATGCCGTAGCCGGTGGGCTCGGCCTCGAGCAGCATGCGGTTCTCGCCGCGGCCATCGGTCTCCATCAGCGTGACCGCCCACTCGCCGCTGAAGTTCTCGTCGCCGCCGCTGGCGGCGTCTTGTTTGGTGTGGAACACGATCGCCACGTCGCCCACCGGGGAGAGCCCGATGGACTGCACCGGCTTGACCAGCGATCGCACGCTGAAGCTGTCGTCGTCGGTGTTCCAGATGGCCAGCGACGCTTCCAGGGCGGCGTTGGTGTAGAGGATGGCGCGGTCGCTACCCCCGGCGAAGCTCACCGAGCCCCAGGCGGTGTCGGCCGGGAAGTCGACGAGCGCGGGGACGGCGAAGGGGTCGTTCACGTCGTAGGTCCACACCTGCCGCGAGGAGCGGGCCACCACCGCGAGGCGGTTGCCGTCGGGGGTGACGTCCATGTCGGTGGGGTCGTCGCCCACGTCGACGGGGGTGACGGTCTCCAGCGCGAGGTCCACCACTTGCAGCGTTTCGACGCCGCGTTGCCGCACGAAGGCGAACTGCCCGTCGGGGGTGAGCACCACCTCCTCGGCCACCGGCGCGTCGAGCTCGTCGTCGGCCAGCGGGATGCGGCGGGCCACCGGCGTTTCCACGGTGAGGTCCACCACGGCGAGCGAGCCGTCGCTCACCACCACCGCGAGCGAGCCGTCGTCGCTCCAGCGCACCCCCTTGGGGTTGTAGCCCACCGCCATCGGCACGTGGGTGGGCGGGTCCAGCCGCACGAAGCTCACCTCGTTGAAGCTGATGACACCGTTGCTGGTGCCCAATGACTCGCGGTCGGGGTCGTACCAGGCCATCGCCCACTCGCCGCTGCTCGACAAGCTCAGCGAGTTCATGTTGTCGCGGATGGGCACCGACGTGGGCTTCATCGTCTCCGCCTCGATGACGGTGACGCTGTCGTCGCCCTCGTCGAGCGTGATCGCGAGGCTGTAGTCGGAGGTGGTCTGCACGGTCGACGGGATGTGCCCCACCTCGGCGGTGATCACCGCGAGGTTCGACACCGCGATGCGGGTGACGGTGTCGCGACCGGGGTTGGCGACGAAGACGTAGGCGTCGGTCGCGGCGGGGGCGAGGCGCAGGTAGTCGTCCTCGCTCTCCGAGTCACCGTCGTCGTCTTCGTCGGTGTCGGCGTCGGCGGCGCCCCCCGCGCCCCCCGTGTGGGGGGCGGGGGGGGAGTACATTGGGCTGTAGCCCCCCCGGGAGGACGAGGCGCCCCC
>CAYHRZ010000735.1:0-2330 GCA_964359125.1 uncultured Klebsiella sp.
CCACGGCGGACTCGGCTTCGTCGCGAGCTATGGCGCCGCCGTTACGTTGGTGAATGGCTCATCGACCGGTGACGGTGGCGGGGTCAGCGTCGACGGCCACTCCTATGCACGCGCCACGGGCGCGACGGTGAGCACCGAGGGCTACGCCTTCTATGCCCAATCATCAGTGATCGACGCGTGGATGTCTACGGTCACGGCCTCCTGGAATGGCTATTACGCGAACGAGGGAGGGCACATCTGGGCCGATAGCGCCACGGTCTCCGAAGCGGATAACGTAGCTTACATATCGTACAACAACTCGTTCATCGATGCACAAGGCGTCTCCGGCGTGCAGTCCACCCACTCGAACTACCACGACACCACCGACTTCATCTACGGCCTTTGATTGCCACCGGCCCACTGATGCCTCTCCTGTTCCTTTCGGCCCCCGTGCTCGCCGCCCCGGCAGGCACCGCCCTGGCCGAGTGGCGCGCCGGGGTCGCCGACCAGCAGTCGGTGCCCCCTGCACCCGCAGAGGCGTGGCTTCACTTCCGGGAGTCGTGCGAGCGCGGCCTCGTGCCGGCCTGCTTCGCGAAGGCCGACTTGGCGAAGGCCCTGGGCTCGGCGCTGGTGCCGGCACTGGAATCGTCGTGTAACGCCGGATCCGTGGTCGCCTGCGACGCGCTGGCCGTGTCTCGCGCGGGCGACGACAACACCGAACTGGACCGGCTGTGCGAGAGCGGGAGTGCAGTGGCATGCCGGGTCGCCGGTCGCGCGCGGTTCGATGGCACGGAGCGTTCCGCCGACGTGCACGGTGCGATCGAGCGGTTCGGCAGGGCCTGCGACCTTGGCTCGGGGCTGGCCTGCCAGCGCCTGTTCGTCTTGTACGCGGAGGGTGTTGGCGCCGTTCGCGACGCGTCGGCGAGCGCCGCCTGGGCCACGAAGTCCTGCGCGCTGCTCGCGGAGACCGGCTGTCGGCCCGACACGACCGATCCCGCCGTGCCCGAGCTGCGACAGCGGACGGTCGAGCCGGGGAGCTTCCAGGTGGCGCGGCACGAGGAGCGCGCGTCCTACTGCCTGGTCGGGGCCGAGGTCGATGCCCGCGGCGAGGTGGTGCGGACGCTGGCCATCGACTGCGACCGGCTCCTTGCCCCCACGGTTGCCCAGGCGAGCGAGTGGCACTTCACCCCGCCCGAGGTGGGCGCGGCGCCCTTGTACGCGGTGGTGCCCGTCTTCTTCGCGCGCTGAGTCACGGAGCGTCATCCGACCTGCCGCGTTGGAGGCGAGCGGCTTGCCCCCGGGGGCGAGCTGGGCGCGCGGGCACGGGGCAGCTGCGCGCAGCCCTGAACGCCTGGCGCTTGACACTGGCGCGCTGCTCGGCGCCGCCGCTGGGCGGGCGAGGTGGGCGGCGGCGGGCCAACGCGTCGCCGGACTGGGGCGACCAGCCCCTGGCTACTCGACCACCGGCTCGGTACACACGTTGGTCTCCCCCGGCCGGACGACGTGGACCTTGCCTCCGCCGAGGTTGGTGTTCTCCGGCTGCAGCTGCGCGTCCCAGATCGCGTCCCGCTGCTCTTGCCAGTCGTCCTTGTCGGTGGTGAGGCAGCCCTCCGACCAGCGGTCGTCGGCGTTTCGGTTGTTGCTGCTGCCGTGGTGCATGTTGATCTGCCGGGCGTAGTTGTCACCCGAGGTGCTTGGGTTGGGGTTCGGCCCGTTGAGCGGGACCTTGCGCTCGAAACCTTCTTGGGTGTCGCTTCCCACGTTGAAGGCGGGGATGGTCTTCTTGCTGCTGGGGAAGGTGTGGTTCCCGTTCTGGAAGTCGTACTCGCCGGCGGGGACGGTGGCCGCCTTGTCGGGATTGGCGGGGAGCGTGTTGCCATTCGCCTCGTCCACCACGGTGCCGTCGGGGCCGATCACGTACACCTTGGCGTCGAAGGCCGGTGCCCCGTCGTTGGCACCCTCGCAGTACACCACCTCGACCTCGCCGGAGGGCGCCACCGACTGCGGGCTCATCGGCTCGTTGCACATGTCCTCGTACTGCGAGGAGCTCTTGGAGAGCGCGGCCCGGTTGAGCCCGAACCGCGCGAGCAGCTCGCTGTTGCTGGGGGCGGGCGTGGGCGCCTGGCTGCTGCCCAGCGGCGTTGGGGTCAGCGTGGACGGCTGGGTCGACTTCGACGGCTTCTGGGAGAGAGACACGGCTGCTCCTGGACTCCACCGGGCTTCGTCGACGCGGAGGCGGCGACGGCCGGGTGGCGTGGGCACAGTCTAGGAGCGGTGAGGGGGGGCGGCATCGGACGTGGATCGGCCAGCGCGGGGGATTGGAGGCCCCCCGGGGCGGCGGCGGGGCCCCC
>CAYHRZ010000736.1:0-2327 GCA_964359125.1 uncultured Klebsiella sp.
AGCTCTCGTAGGGGTGGTGGACGAGCACGTCGCCGCGGTCGATGACCCGGAACATGTCGCGACCGCGCGCGAAACGAGGGTGCCGTGGCGGCGCGTAGGGGACGAACTTCAGGTCGGGCCGGTCGACGAGCGCGTAGAGCTGGAAGAGGTCGGCGAAGGCAGTGAAACCCTGTGCCGGGTACACGTCCCCCTGGTCGAGCTGCAACTCCGACACCAGGCGCGGGAGGAACTCCGACGACACGCCCGGTTCGTGTTGGAGGCGCACGGCACCGCCGAGGCGGCGGTTCCGCACGGCGTCCTCCACGGTGCGGAGTAGGTCGTCGGCGCGGTCCTCGTCGTAGTCCAGTTCCGCGTCCCGCGTCACGCGAATCGCCCCGGCGCTCAGCACCTTCGCGTTGCGGAACAGCACGTCGAGGTTGAGACGGATCGCGTCTTCGAGGAGGGCCACGTGGACCTCGCCCGCGCGCGAGGGCAAGCGCAAGAACCGCGGGAGCACCGCGGCGGGGATGTGCAGGACGCAGAAGTCGGCGGGCGGCAGCTCGTCGTCGTCGTCGGTGGGTTCGAGTTCGAGCACCAGGCAGAGCGTGCGGTTGGCGATGTGAGGGAAGGGGTGGCCAGGGTCGATGGCGATGGGGGTGATGACCGGCAGGGCCGTCCTGCGGAACCAGTCGCGGAGGAAGCGCTCCTGATCGGGCGCCCACTGCCCCGAGCGCCGGAGGTGGATGCGCTGAGCGGCGAGGGCCGGCACGAGGTCGTCGAGCAACAACCGGTGTTGTTCGGCCACCAGACGGTGAACCCGCCGCGAGACGGCGGCGAGCACCTCCCGGGGACTCATCCCGCAGGGCCCCGGGGTGGCGACGTCGCCGTCCACCTGCCGGTGCAACCCCGCGACGCGCACCATGAAGAACTCGTCGAGGTTGTTGGAAAAGATGGCGAGGAACTTGAGGCGCTCGAGGAGGGGAACCGAGGGATCTCGGGCCTCGTCGAGTACGCGGGCGTTGAACTCCAGCCAGCTGAGCTCGCGGTTGACCAGACTCTTCGTGGGCATCGCGGCAATGTGCCCCGGCGTGGTAGTCTACGCCGTCCCGGAGGACCGATGCCCTTCCAGAGTCGCCTGGGCGACAAGTCGTTCGTGCCGGCCGACGCCCACGGCTGCCCCGCCTGCCCGCACCCCTGCACCGGCCCAGCCATCGCCGGATCGCCCAACGTCTTGGTGAACGGCAAGCCCGCGCTCCGGGTCGGCGACCCCGGCACGCACGCCGCCTGCTGCGGCCCCAACACCTGGGTGGCAGCGAAGGGCAGCGGCACCGTGCTCATCAACAGCATCCCGGCCCACCGCCTGGGCGACATGGACACCCACTGCGGCGGGGTCGGCAACATGATCGAGGCGAGCAGCAACGTCACCGTCGGGGGCTAGCGAGGTCATGGCCAGCGGCGCCGCGTCCGACGCGGTCCTGCTGGTGTGCCCGAGGTGTCGGCACGTCGACGGGGCCGGCGACCTGCACCTGGCCACGCTCCGGCCGCGCGGGCACGTGCTGGCCTGCCCGTGCGGCGCTCGCTACCCCCTCGTCGACGGCATCCCGATCGTGCTGGCCGACGTGGCCGCCTGGGCGGAAACCGAGGGCCTCGAAGCCCTCCGGCGCGACGTCGACGACGAGATCCTGGAACTGCTCGCGCCCGGGGGGAGCGCGACCACCCGCAACCGAGCCCTGGCGCGCGTGTACGCCCAGGCCCCCGCGAGCCCGTTTCGCACCTGGATCAGCGACGAGTTGTCGCGGTGCGCGGGCCCTGTCCTCGAGTTGGGATCCGGCCCCGGGCACCCGGGGACAATCCGCCTGGATCTCAATTTCCGCCTGCTCCGCCTTGGCGGCGCGGCGATCCCACCCTGCACGGACGCCGACGGCTTCGCCCGGCTGCCCCCGGGCTCCGGCCTGGTGGCCGACGCGCTGGACCCTCCTTTCCCCCCGGCGTCGTTCGCCACCGTCTGCGTGGTGAACGTTCTGGATTCGTGTCGCGACCCATTCACGGTTCTGGCGCAGGCCGATGCACTGGTCAGGCCAGGCGGGACGCTGATCGTCACCTGCGCGTACGCCTTCGACGACTCGGTCACACCCCGGGACAAGCGCTTCGACGCCTCCTCGCTGCTGGGCGCCCTCTCGAGCGGCGCAGCCTTCGGTGGGTTCCGGCTGGAGTGCCGTGCCCAGCGCGTGGTCGACCCGCTGCCCTGGACGCTCTCCCTCGGGCCCCGGACCGCGCACGTTCACCAGGTCCAGGCGATCGTCGCGCAGAAACCAGGGTAGGATCGCCCGCATGGCGACCGCCCTGCC
>CAYHRZ010000737.1:0-2321 GCA_964359125.1 uncultured Klebsiella sp.
CGGATCGGATGTTTCGCCAGCTACGGGCGCGCCTGGAGCGGGTCACGCTGGGTGACCCGGTCACGGCTGTGTCGCTGTCGCTGGTCGACGCCAGCCCCTGGAGCCCGCCCCCGGCGGTGGTCCTCGACCGCGCCGACGCCGCCGAGCCCTTGCCGGAGTTGCTCGCCCGCCTGCAAGATGCCCTCGGTCACGAGGCCGTTTTCCGCGCAGCCGAGGCCGATACCTGGCGACCCGAGGCGAGCTGGGTGCCGGTCCCGCCGGGGGGGGCGTTGCCGTTGGCGGTGGTGCCTCGCAAGGCCGACCCGGCCCAGGTCCACGAGCCCGACGCCCCGGGGTGGACGGGGACCTACGCGGGCGGCAAGGTGCCGCGGGTGGCGCCGTTGCCCCCGGCGCGGGCACGTCCGCCGTTGATCCTGCCGTCTCCACGGCCGGTGCGGGTGGCGATGGGGCCCTCGGGCCGGCCGCGCGCGCTGTCGATCGACCGCGACACGGTGGCGATCACCACCCTGAGCGGCCCGGAGCGGGTGCAGGGCGAGTGGTGGCGCGGTCGGTCGGCGTTCACCCGCGACTACTGGCGGGCGGGCTTGGCCGATGGTCGGCGCGCGTGGTTGTACAGCGAGCGTACCGGCGAGGGGGCCCTGGGGCGGCGGTGGTTCGTCCACGGTTGGCTCGACGCCGCCGAGCCCAGCGGCGGGGGCCCGGTGGCGAGCGAACCCGCGGCACCGGCGGGCGTGTCAGAAACCACGGCTCCACCGGTCAACAAGGTCGTCGCTTTCCCCGGCGTAGTGTTGCCCCGGGTACCGGTGCGCGCCCCAGCCCTGCCCCGGCCCACCACCGGCCCTCGCCCCTACGCCGAGCTCTTGTGCCGCTCCAACTATTCCTTCTCCGAGGGGGCCAGTGCGCCCGACGAACTGGTGCAGCGGGCGGGGGAGCTCGGCCTCTCCGCCCTGGCCATCACCGACCGCGACGGCCTCTACGGTGCCGTGCGCGCCCACCGGGCGGCGAAGGGGTCGGCGATCCCGCTGGTCCACGGCGCCTTGCTCACGGTAGCTACCGGCAAGGGGGCTACGGGCGAGGGTGCTGCGAGCCTGGTGGCGCTGGTGCAGAACCTGGAGGGCTGGTCCACCCTCTGTCGCCTACTCAGCGCCGAGCGGCTGCCCCCCGGCCAGGGCACCGTCGAGGGCTTCTCCATCGGCATCCCCGGGGACCCTCGCTACGGCGATCCCCTGGTGCCCGATGCCTCCACGCTCGCAGCCGGTCGGCACACCGGCAAGGGCTGGCCATCCTTGCCGCTGTCAGCCTTGCTGGCTGACAACGAGGGTCTGGTGCTCTTGGCCCGGGGTCACTGGCCGGGCACCTCGCTCAGCGATGTCCACGACGCGGTGGGGGACCGGCTCTACCGGGCGGTGTCGCGTCGCCTGGACCACGGCGACGACGCCCGGGTGGAGGCCCTGCGGGCGGGGGCTGTCCCCTGCGTGGCCGTGGGCGACGTCCTCTTTCACGACCGCTGTCGTCAACCCCTCCAAGACATCCTGGCCTGCATCCGCCTCGGCCTCACCCTGGACCAGGCCGGGCGGCGCCTGCAACCCAACGCCGAGCGTTGTTTACACGGGCCCGAGGAGATGTGGCGACGTTTCGGTCGCTGGCCCGAGTTGTTGCACCGCACGGTGGAGATCGCGTCGCGGTGCAGGTTCTCGCTGTCGGAGCTCACCTACCAGTACCCCAGGGAGGTGGTGCCCGAGGGCTACAGCGCACAGGCCTGGCTGCGGGAGCTCACCCGACGGGGGTTGATGAGCCGCTACGGTAGCACCGTTCCCGAGAAGGTGGCGCGGCAGGTGGAGTACGAGCTGGGCGTGGTGGAACGTCTTGGCTTCGCGGCATACTTCCTCACGGTCAACGACCTCGTGCGCTTCGCGCGGGGGCGCGGCATCCTCTGTCAGGGCCGCGGCAGTGCCGCCAACTCGGCGGTGTGTTTCGCACTGGGCATCACGGCGGTGGACCCCGCGCACTCGTCGCTGCTCTTCGAGCGGTTCATCTCGGAGGAGCGCGACGAGCCGCCCGACATCGACGTCGATTTCGAGCACGAGCGGCGCGAGGAGGTGATCCAGTACATCTACGGAAAATACGGCCGCGACCGCGCCGCGCTCGCCGCGGCCGTGATTTCCTACCGGACGAAGAGCGCGGTGCGGGATCTGGGCAGGGCCCTTGAAGTTGATCCGGAATCACCGCAGCTGCTCGCGCTCGCCGCCGACCTGATCGGTTTTCCGCGCCACCTGTCGCAGCATGTCGGCGGCTTCGTCATCTCGCGCGGACCGCTCGCC
>CAYHRZ010000738.1:0-2314 GCA_964359125.1 uncultured Klebsiella sp.
ATCATCGACGTTGGCACTTCGGGCATTCCCGACACCTACGAGATGCCCGTCCACCGCGTCGACGTGGTCTGGACGCAGGGCATCGGTCGGCACCTCCAGGCCCGGCTGAAGGGCTCAAACCTCCTCGACTGGCCGTCCGTCCAGATGGTGGGCGAAAATGTCAGCGAAGAGACCCGCAGCGGTTGGTCGGTGGGAGCGGGGCTCACGTGGGGACTGTGACCCACCCCGCAGCGCAGTCGTCGCGAAAACGACGCACGCGCGTGTCAAGCCGGCAAACTTGTAGGCCTATTCTGAGAAAATGCAGGAATCGATCCTACTGGCCGGCAGCGACGTGGACCCCGTGCAGGAGGTGGACCAGGCGCTGCGGGAACAGGGCCACGTCCCGCTGACGGTGCGACGGCTCGCCGACGTGCTCGAGCACGCACGCCGCCGGACGGCAGCGGCCGTCGTGATCTGCGGCCGGTTGGACGACGCGCGTGCCAACGACCTCCTCACGCGCCTACGCACGGGCGCCGCCACGGCCACCTTTCCGGTGCTGGTCGTGGGTGAGGCCGGGGACGAGGTGGAGCGGCTGGTGGCGCTGGAGCTGGGCGCCGACGACTACCTCGCTCGACCGCTGAATCGACGCGAACTGGGGCTCAGGGTGGCCGCGCTGTTGCGCCGCGTCCGCGCGCCGGCGCCGTCCGAACTCGCCCGGGAGCGGTACGGGCTCATCGAACTCGAGCGAAACGAACACCGCGCCTGGGTGTCGGGCCAGACCTGCGACCTCAGCCCCGCCGAGTTCCGCGTGCTCGTGGCGCTGGCCTCCCCCGCCGGCACCGTCCACGCCCGGGAACGCCTGCGTGACGTGCTCGAGGTGGGGGAACGCTCCCGCGGCGACCGCTTCATCGACGCCCGGGTGGCCCGCCTACGCGAACGACTCGGGCCTGCGGGCGCCCAGGTCGAGACCGTCCGCGGCGTGGGCTACCGACTCGACACGCGGGGGAACGTGGTCGACTAGCTACCCCCGTAGAAACTCGTCATCCGCGTGACATAGCCAAACGCCGTTCCCAGGTCGGCGTCGAGTTGCCAGGCGGTGGAACCGTCCGGGCGAAGCTCCTGCAGCCGTCCGCCACTGCCCCAGGACACCAGCGTGTTGCCGTTGTCGAGGCGGTGCACGTCGCCCAGCACGAAGGCGTAGAGCGGGGGATCCGCCTCGTAGGACCAGCGCGCGGCCAGTGACCCTTCGCCGCCCAAGTCGTACTCCATCACGCGTGACGAGTCGCGCTCCGCTGTCCCGTTGTCGAACACCAGGAGCCCGTCGTCGAGCACCTCGAACTGGTGCTGCGCCAGGAACGCGTCACTCGGCTGCTCGGCCCCGCGAAACACACCCTCCGGGAGCCCGGTCACGTCGTCGATCGCGTAGATCGAGGACTCGTTGCGGAGGCCCACGAAGTAGTTGCCGTCGCGGTGATCCAGGGCGTTGGCGTGTGTCCACGTACCGTCCTCGCGCGCGGTGCACACCTCGGAGGCTGCTTCGAAACTGTCCCAGGTGTCCCACAGGGGCACCGTGTCGCCCAGCACCGTGATCGCGTCACTGGTGCAGGGACCGGCGCTGCCCTGGTGTTCGACCTCGGCCAGGTATGCGACCTGCCCGTCGTCGAGTTGCACGAAGTCGTGGGTGAAACCGGGCGCGGGCAGGCGGTCCTCGCGCGTGCCGTCCCAGCCGAGGCGCCACAGGAAGTCGGCCGTGAGCCCCGGACCCGCCAGCAGGCCGGCGCCGTCGAGCGTGGGCAGCGCCCGCACCACGCCCCCGCGCACCTCGCGCCACCACACCGGGCGGCCCAGGGGGTCGAAGATCACCACCGCGTCGCGGTTGCCAAACATGCCGACCACGAGAAAGTCGCCGCCCGTACGCTCCCCCGAGACCGTCCACGAGGGCCACGACGCGGGGTAGTGGCCGGTGAGGATCGTCCCCGACGCCGAGAAGCCGGCGTCGTCCCCGACCGCGAAGTTCACCAGCACCCCCGCCGGCATCCCCAGCAGCAGGGCCTCGTGCTCGGTTGTGGGCGCCGACTCCAGCGGCGTGACGAAGCTGCCCTCTCCCTCGGCCGCGAAGCTCACCTGGCCGCGGGTAGGCTCGTCGCTGCGCCACGACACGCGGATCACCGTGGGCGGCGAGGACAGGACCCTCGCGTGGAAGGTGGCGAGGCCGTCGCCCGGCGCCTGGCACCCGAGCACGCCGAGGAAGGGCAAGAAGCGTCGCGTCTGCCGGGCTAACCCAGAATGTGCGTGAATCCCGGCTTTCTTGGGGACGAAGCCTTGTAAAAACATA
>CAYHRZ010000739.1:0-2310 GCA_964359125.1 uncultured Klebsiella sp.
GTGCCGTCGCACCGCTCCTCGTTCCCCGGGAACGCGGTGCTGTCGGCGTCGTCGCAGTCGTCGTCGTCGGCCACGTAGCCGGCGGGTTGATCGCAGGCGGCGGTGGTCACCGCGGCGTCGCCGTAGCCGTCGAGATCGGCGTCAGCGAACCAGGTGGAGGCATCTACGGCGGTGGCCTCGTCGGTGGCGTCGTCGCAGTTGTCGTCCACCCCGTTGCATCGCTCGCTCGCGCCCGGGTTGACGGTGCCCTCGGCATCGTCGCAGTCGGTGTCGTCGGCGACGTAGCCCGGCGGCGCGTCACAACCCTGGACCGCGTCGCTGGCGTTGCCATAGGTGTCGGCGTCCGCGTCGGCGTACCAGGTGAGAGGATCGGTGGCATCAGCTTCGTCGGTCTCGCCGTCGCAGTCGTTGTCGAGCTCGTCGCAGGTCTCTGCGGCCGACGGGTGGATCCCGGCGTCCGCGTCGTCGCAATCGGTGGCGTTCGCCACGGTGCCGGGCGGCGGGTCGCAGGCGGTGGTGCCGGTGGCGCCGTTACCGAAGCCGTCGCCGTCGTCGTCCGCGTACCACGACGAGGCATCGGTCGCGTCGGCCTCGTCAGTGTCGCCGTCGCAGTCGTCGTCGGCGCCATCACAGACTTCCGCGGCGCCGGGGTTGACGGTCGCGTTGTCGTCGTCGCAGTCGTCGCCGCCCACCCGCAACGAGGCGTACCCGTCGCCGTCGGTGTCGCCGTTGACCACCTCGAAGTCGACGGACGCGGTCGCCTGGGCGCCGAGGGCGTCGGTCGCGTTCACCGACACGTAGTGTGTACCCTCGGGCAGATCCGCGACGGAGAAGCGGGCGACACCGGAGCCGTCGGGGACGCTCGGCGCGCTCGCTACGCCCTCGGCCGCGCCACCCCACACCAGCGTGATGTCGTCGCCCTCGGCGTCGCTGGTCGTCAGCGCCACGTCGACGGCGGTGCCGAGCGCGAAGACCGCGTTGGCTGCCGGCTCGTCGAAGGAGAGGGACGGTGCCTGGTTGGCCACCAGGCTCAGGTTGATGCTGTCGGATCCGGCCAGCCCGGAGCTGTCTTCTGCCTCCACGACGACGACGTGGGTGCCCTCGGAGAGGGCGGTGGTATCCACGCTGAAGCTGAGCTCGGTGCCCGACAGGATGGATGAAACCCCCTGGAGCGGGCCGTCGACGCTCGACTCCCACGTCAGGACGAGTTCGCCGTCTTCGTCGAGCGCGTCGTTGTCGTCGCTCACGGTCGCGACGAGCGACAGCGTCCCGCCGATGCGGACGGAGGCGTTGTCGTCGGGGGCGGTGATCTTCACGACGGGTGCGTCGTTGTAGACGGTGACGCCCGACTCCGGCGTGCAGGCCGCGAGCGCGAGGAAGCCGATCCAGCCCGGGTACAGGGGAGTGCGCATCGGTCGAGAGTAGCGCGTCTCGGGGGAACAGTCCGCGGGCGTCGCCTAGGGAACTGGCGGCTGAGCGTCGTAAGAACATCCCGAGCGTGGCACATCGCTCGGGCCCGCCGACTCCTCGCGATCGGCGGGTGGCGGAGGCCCGCAATCCGAGGCCCGCGGGGCCGCGGCGGGAACCACCACCCGCGGCCGCCCTGCCAAGCGGCCGGCTGCGCCCGCGAGTGGCGTCGGCGTGAGTCACCGCGGTTGACGCGACCGGCCTCGGGGCTACACTGTGGGCGTGGCGGCTTCCCCCACGATCATCGGCGCAGAGACTCCACGGTGGAGACTCACGGTCGAGGCGTTCGAGCGGATGGTGGCGCTGGGCATCGTGCCTGGCGACGCTCCGTTGGAGCTGATCGGGGGGGAATTGATCGAGATGAGCCCGCAGGGTTCCTACCATTCCGTCGTCTGCGAGGGCCTCGGGGAGCGCCTGCGCTCGGTGCTGGGGGATGGCTTCCGCGTCCGCGAGGACAAGCCGCTGGTCGCGGGCAACTACAGCATGCCCGAACCCGACATCGCGGTCGTGCCCGGGCCGCGCCGCCGCTGGCGGGAGCGGCATCCCCGCGCTGACGAGGTGCTCCTGGTCGTCGAGGTCTCGCTCACCACCCAGGACATCGACCGGGCCAAGACCCAGGTGTACGCAGCCGCCGGTGCGCCGGTGTACTGGCAGCTCGACCTCGAGGCGCGCACGCTGAGATTGCACGAGTCCCCCGGGCCGGATGACCAGCCGGAGAAGCCACCGGATGAGCCCCAGAGGCTTCACCGTCGGGTGGAACATCAAGTGCTTCAGCGTCGCATCGCCATGCTCGTGGTCCGGCCGCTCCGTCGTCTCTAACTCCGGCTGTGGCGGCGGGACGTA
>CAYHRZ010000740.1:0-2289 GCA_964359125.1 uncultured Klebsiella sp.
TCCCGGTGGGGATCCTCGACGAGGCCGGCACGCCGCACCTCTACGTGGCGGCCGACGGGCTGGTGCTGGGGCGCCTGGAGGGCGCGTCCTTCTCGCCGCTGGGCCAGGACGGGCCCGGCAGCGTGGTGCTCGACGGGCTGGACCTGCTCGACGAGGCCGGTGCCTTCGGCGAGACGCCGTCGCCGGTCTCCCCGGAGCGGCGGGTGTACGCGCTCCTGGAGTCGCTGCCGGGGACCAGCTACCAGCTCCCCCGCCGCCGCCTGTACGACAGCGACACCGGCCGCTTCGCCTCGCCGGACCCGCTGGGGCTCCTGGCCGGCGACAACCGCTTCGCCTACCTCGGGGGCGACCCGCTCTCCGGCGTGGACCCCAGCGGGCTCCTGTGGCAGCCGCTGCCCGGGGACGACGGGGGCGAGACCACCACCCCGGGACGCCAGGCCGGGAACCGCCGCGGCGGGGGCCTGTCCCTGCCGCCGCTGGGCGGCGGGTGCCGGTCGTCGTGGTGCGACGCGGCGGGGCCCCTGGCGGGCAGCGGGGAGGAGGACGACGGCGACCCCGGCGACGAGGCCCGGGACGAGGTCGACCCCGCGCACCTGCTGGAACGCGACCCCGCGACGGGTGGCTGGCGGGCGGCGGCCGTGGCCGTGGGGAGCCTCGGCGACGACGACGACCCGCACGAGCACCCCGGGGACGACGACGAGCCGACCGGCGGGGAGGAGGACCCCCGCCCCGGCTCGGGGCGGTCCGGCGAGGAGGGCGGCACGGGCTCGCTCTACGGGCTCCAGGACATGGGCGGCGGCGGCGCGGTGGTTGGCTTCCTCGACTCGGGAGTCGCGGCGCGGGTCCTGGCGGTGACGCCACCCGGGGCGGCGACGGTCGCCGTGGGCGGCGCTGCGACGGCCGCGGAGCTGGCGGGACTGGCGTACGCCTCGAACTACCTCGGCACCCGCCTGTACCACTGGTACCGGCCAGGAGAACCGTTGCCGGGGTGGGCGCCGAACTACGCCGCGCCCGAGGGCCTCGCCGGCGGGTGGGGCAACTCGACCGGGGGCGACGACCCCGGCGCCACCGTCATGCCGCCCGCCTGGCACACCGCCGACGACGGCAGCGAGTGGACACGGGAGCCCGACGGCCGCTGGCGCTGCGTCTCCGCCCCCCCGGGGTCGCGGCACCAGGCCGGTGACACCGCCATGGGGCCGCCGGGGGAGGGGGAGGGCTCGAGGGGTACAACAACGCTCTACCGAGCCGTGAGCGAGGCGGAATTCGGCCCGCTGATGAAATCCGGGACGTTCACCGAGGGCCCGAACTCACTGGGCGGGAAGTTCTTCGCGGAGAGCGCGGCGGACGCGGCGAAGTGGGGAGAGCAACTGCAAGGCCCGGGGAACTACAAGATAGTCTCCGTCGAGCTTCCGACGAGTAGCGCGGACGCATTGATGCGCTGGGAGCGGCTCGATGGCATCGGGCCCGCCCGCTACGGCGAACTTGAACAACTCACCGGGGCCGTGGTCAAGGAGGTGCCTTGATGGACACGCGACGCGCCTCAATCCACTGGATCCCCGTCGGCGATGGTGGGCGGCATGCGCCCCCTCCTGGGCCGACCTACTCCACCGTGGCACGGTTCACCGCCCTCGCCGACCGCTGGCCCCACGAAGCGTGGAGCGTTGTCCTCGGCATCAACGAGCCGGCGGACGGCGGAGGTCGGATGACGGCCACGATCCGGATGCTTGCGGGCGACGCCGCACCGCGCGGCCTCCTGGACGCCGGAAGCACCTTCGACCTCTTCGAGGGGAGTCGGTGCGTCGCTCAAGGGCGGGTCCTGGAGGGTTGACACGAGGGTCACCGCATTGCCCCGCCGACCCCGTTCCCGACCCCTTCCCGATCTCGCATCCCGAGCTCAACGCGTCCTCGATCCGCCCCACTCGCCCACGCCAGCGGCCCGGTCGAGCGTTGCGGAGCGGTCTTCCACCTCCGACCGGCAAAGGCGCAACTTGCCCTCCGCCGCGTCCACCTACACCTGCAGATAAGTCCGCCTTCGCCCCTAGCGCGTCGCCCTCGAACCGCGCCTCCTACAAGGAAGACGCGGTTCAGATCGCCCGACCCGCCACGTACCTCCCCCGTGTCCCGCCTCTTCCGCCCTCCGCCGCCCATCCCCTCCCGCCCCGACATCGCCGCCGGTACCCTCGCCCCCGTCGGCCCCGCGCTACGCTCCGCCCTTGGCCGAGTCGCCCCAGCCCGTGACCACCGACCCCCGCGGGCGGGTGTCGACGCTGTCGTTGTCGACGCCCACGC
>CAYHRZ010000741.1:0-2289 GCA_964359125.1 uncultured Klebsiella sp.
CGCGCCTCGGCGTCGTAGAGGTGGGCCTCCTCGGAGGTCACGACGCCGGCGCGCGCACCGGGGAGCTGCCCATCGGCCCAGCCCCGCATCGCGCCGAGGGCGAAGTATGTGAACGCTCCATGGGCGACGGGTTCCAGCGGACCCGCGACCTGGTTGGCCAGCGCCGCGTCCCACTGCGTGGTGCGGTCGCCCGCGCTGGCGGTCGGAGGCACCCACGACCGGCCATCCGAGAGGAGGGTGCCCCCCGCGCGGCCGGCGCCGGTGAAGCATGCGTCGGTGATGACCATCACTTGGCCGCCGCCCTGCCCTGCCAGCCGTTGCAGTTCCGCGACCGACACGCCCTGCTCGTCGAAGTCGCCGGCGTCGGGGAGGGTGTTCTCGGGCAGGACCAGTCGCTCCCGGGTGGTGGGCGACGCGGTGCCGTGACCGGCGAAGTAAATCCACGTGGTGCCACTCGGCCCGACCTGCTGGCCCGCTGTCGTCACGGCCTCGATGATCTTCCGCCGACTGGTGCCGCCCTGCAGGAGGGCGGCCCGCGACGAGGGAATGCCTCGCGTGTACACCAGGAAGTCGTACATCGCCTGGGCGTCGCGCTCGGCATAGCTCGCGGGCGGCAGGTACACGTATCGCTCCACCCCGATCACGACCGCCGCGTCGCCGTTTACTCGTTGCCCGGTCTTGACCGGCGTGTCGACCGAGGGGAGGTCGGCGGCCGTCGCCGGGATCGCGAGCAGCAGGAGCATCGTGTACATCGGCGGAGTCTACGCCGCGGGCACGCCCCGAGCCGCTGCGGCCGGGCACTTCCTGGGAGACCGCCCGGGACGGGGTGCGACCGGGCGGACTCGGTCCCTGGCGCTATCGTTGGTTGCCGAGGAAGAGCCACACCGCGCCCTCGCCGTTGTCGCCGGAGCCGGGCGCACCCGCCGCCACGTCGACCAGGCCGTCGAAGTCGGTGTCGTACACGGCCACCGCGGCGCCGAGGCGGTCGCCGCGGTCGACACCGGTGAGCAACACGCCCCCGGCGAGCGACGTGGTCGTGCCGGTCGTGAACGCGTCGCCGTGCGGGGTGACGAGCACCGCCCCCGCGTCGTCGCGGTGCCCGGGCGCGCCGACCACGAGGCCTTCCCCCTCGGTGCCGTCGAGCCAAGCGCCCGCGTTGGCCACGCTGGTGCCGGTGTGTTGCCCCTCCGCGTCGCCCCGGACCACCATGTTGGCGGTGTCGGCGAAGTTGTCGATCAACAGGCGGTCGAGCTCCAGGTAGACGTACACCGCCCCGGCCCCGGCGAAGCCGTCGCCCACGCCGTCGGGTTCGCCCACGACTAGGTCGTTGATCCCGTCGCCGTCGACGTCGGCGGCAGCCAGGCTGGCGCCGAAGCGGCCATCGGGGTCCATGCTCACGACCGTGTGTGCGGCCCCGGAGGCCGAGAGGTCCACCACCCCAGCGTCGTCGCTGAGGCGGTCGTTGACGGGGGCAAGGAACACCGCGCCCTGGCCGCTGTACGACTCGGAGAGGGGGGCGCCCACGGCGGTGCCCATCATCCCCGTGCCGGTGAAATCGTCGACCACGACGCTGCGGCCGAAGTCGAGCCAGGTGATGTCTTCGGCCTCGCCGGTGCAGTCCACCCGCAGTTCGAGGAAGCGCGACGACGCTACCGCGGTGGTGATGTCGCCTTGCAAGTCACCGGAACTGCCCGCTGCGAAATCCCACTCGCCCACGTAGGCGACGCCGCAGCCCGCGCCTGGGGCCCCGACGGCGACGTGGTGTTCGGGACCGGCGGTGATCGCGGTGGCGAAGAGGTCGCCGTCGGCGGCGCCGATCACGCCGCCCACGTCGTCGTTGGTGCCGTAGCCGTCGACCACGAGTTGCCACACGCCGCCGGTGGCCTGCGTGGTGCGCTGGTACACGGGGTCGCCGACGAGGATGGGGGTGTCGGAGCCCTCGAGGACGACGATCGGCTGCTCGTCGACGACGTTCCCGGGAATGCCCAGGAAGGTGACGTCGCGGGCGCCCTGCCCGGCCGCGGTGGCGTCGGCCGTGAAGCGCACCGTGGAGATCGCGGCCAGGCAGGGCTGGTCGCCGTCGAGGTAGCTCGCCAACACCCGGATCTCGCCGTCGGGGTACACGTCGCCCAACGCCAGCGACTTGCCGTACTCCCGCCAGCGCCCGGTGGCGGCGACGCTCTCGCCGGCCTCGGCGGCCGGGGTCTGTACGAGCGGGTCGACGTTGGGATCCGCGCCGGTGTCGCCGCTGTCGGCGGAGCCGGTGTCGCCGGTGTCGGCGCTGTCGGT
>CAYHRZ010000742.1:0-2276 GCA_964359125.1 uncultured Klebsiella sp.
GGCCAGATCCGGAGCACGGCCGGCGGGGTCGCTTCATCCGGGCTGTTCGCGACGGAGGAGGTCGCCGGGCAATGGAGGGGCAGAATGCGGAGTCCACCGGGGGAGGTTTGCGCGAGATACGCACAGTCGGCGACGGCGATGCCGTACGCCCCCGCGTACGCCCCGCCCGTCCTCGTGGCGGCAACCCCGACCAGCCTCGGGGCGCGGGGATCCGAGATGTCGATGACCTGCATGCCCACCTCGAAGGCGGCGACATATGCCAAGGTGCCCCTGATGGCCACGTCGTAGCCGCCCCCCGGGAAGTCCACCATGCCGACCGGCACCGGCGACAGCGGGTCGGAGATGTCGATCACCCGCAACCGGCCGTTGTTCGCCTCGCCGAGCCAGACGTCGCCGACGTAGGCGTAGGTCCCCGCGACGGCGACCGACCACACGTAGAAGGGGTATTCCCAGGGCACGGTGGCCACGACTCTCGGCGCGGTCGGCTCCGAGACGTCGACGACCAGGAAGCCTCCCCAGGTGTCGGCGACGTAGAGGTAGGCGCCGGCCACCGCCATCCAGTGCGGCCCATCGGGGATGACCGTTTCGCTGAGCAGTACCGGGGCCGTGGGGTCGGAGACATCGACGACATCGATGACCCCGCCGTCCGGTCCGTCGCTCGCGCCGTAGAGGTAGCTACCGTCGACGGCATAGGCGAAATCGGCCACGGGCCGCAGGCTGCCCACCACCAGGGGGTTCCGGGGGTCGGAGACATCGACCACGAACAGGTCACCCCACACGGAGTTCGTATAGGCGTAGCTTCCGGCCACGGCGACGACACGACTCCCGTACACGGGCAGCCTCCCGGCGACGGCGGGGGAACGGGGGTTGGAGACATCGATGATCACCAGCCCGTCCTCGCTCTGCGCGAGGTACGCATGGGCGTTCGCCACAACCACGTCGTAGGAGGTCGAGGTGAAGTTGACCCTCCCGATGAGCTGCGGGGGCCCCTTGGGGGTCGAGACGTCGATCACCTGAAGGCCGTTCGCGTCGGCGGCGAGGTAGAGGTGGCGCCCGTCCACCGCGGCGCCATAGGCGAAGTAGATCGGCACGCACCCCGTAACCCGCGGGGACCTCGGATCGGAGACGTCGATGGCCGTCAGCGCCCCGCTGAGCTCATAGGCCCAGTCCCCGGAAACGGCCACCTCCGTGCCGCCGCCTTCGGTCAGGTTGGCCAGGATCACCGGTGACGCGGGGTTCGAGACGTCGACGATGTAGAATCCCGGGACGTTCCCCGTGGCCACCACGTAGAGGAGCGGCCGAGGGGGAGTGCCTCGCTCGGCCACCGCCACCCCGCGCATGCTCGCCCCGTCTTCCCCGATGGTCGACACGAGCTTGGGTGACGCCGGGTTCCCGACGTCGATGATCTGCAGCCTCCCCCAACCGCCGCCGACCCCGCCCGTATGACCGACATAGGCGTAGGAACCGTGCACGGCGATGTCGACCGCGCTCCCCGGGGTGTCGAGGCTGCCGGCGATCACCGGGGCGCCCGGGTCCGAGACGTCGATCACCTGCAGCCCCGACTCCCCGTCGGCGACGTAGGCGTAGGTCCCCGCGACCGCGACGCCCTGCGCCTCCCCCGGCGTGTCCACCGAGCCTGCGATCGAGGGCGCGCTCGGCACCGACACGTCGATCACCTGGAGACCGGAGCCGCCGTCGGCGACGTACGCGTAGTCGCCCTCGGCCGCCACGTCGTTGGCCCAGTCCGGCGTCCAGGCGCTGCCGGCGAGCGAGGGCGACGCGGGGTCCGAGATGTCCACCACCTGGAAGTCGCCGTCGACGACGAAGGCGTAGCCCTTGCTCAGCGCCACCGCCCAGGCCCTCACCCCGGGAGTGAGGACGCCGCCCACGTAGTGCATGACCTCGCCGTAGTCGACGCACTCGTCCCCGAGCACGAGGCGGGGGAGGAGAGCAAAGCCAGCGGCGAGGCCGAGAACCCCGAGCCCGCGGCGGCACCCCCGCGCCGCCGCCGTGCCCGGCCGCATCTTGCATGGATTCCCAGCGACCATCGCCA
The DNA here is from genome assembly GCA_964359125.1 of uncultured Klebsiella sp. Classification (GTDB taxonomy): domain Bacteria; phylum Myxococcota_A; class UBA796; order UBA796; family SXON01; genus SXON01. The sequence goes on from CAYHRZ010000742.1 coordinate 2,054, forward strand.
ACCTCCTTCCTCGCTCCTCCGGGCCTAGCGGGCCAGGAGCACCAGCTTCTTCACCGCGGCCTCCCCGGCCTCCGACTCGAGCCGCGCGAAGTAGACCCCCGCCGGCACCTCCCGCCCGGAGGCCGCCACCCCCTTCCACTCCACGCGGTGCTCGCCTGCCGGGAGCCCCTCGGCCACCGTGGCCAGGTGCCGGCCGCCCACGTCGTAGATGGCGAGGCGGGCC
>CAYHRZ010000743.1:0-2274 GCA_964359125.1 uncultured Klebsiella sp.
GGCGCTCTACCGCGCCTAGCCCGCCGTGTTCCACGTGGAACACGGCCCTTCCCAGCCCGCGCACGGCGCGCTAGGATGTGCGCCCCCCGACCCGGGCGCGTCGCGATCCCCTCGCGACTCCCAGGTTCCCTCCCCGAGATGCCCATGCCCCGCGTCATCGCCGTGTCCAACCAGAAGGGCGGTGTCGGAAAGACCACCACTGCCGTCAACCTCGCCACGGCCCTTGCGCGCCTGGGCCATGCCACCCTGCTGCTCGACCTCGACCCGCAGGGCAACGCCAGCAGCGGCCTCGGCTGCCCCCGCGACTCGGTGGCTTTCGGCGTAGCCGACGCGATCCTCGGCATGGAGTCGATGCAGCGGGTGATCGTCCCCACGCTGCAAGAGGGATTGGACCTCGTCCCCGCCACGCCCGCGATGGTCGGCGTGGAGGTGGAGTTGGTCAACCTCCCCAACCGCGAGCAGCGGTTGAAGGTCGCCCTGGCGGGCCTGGACCGGCGCTACGCCTTCGTCATCCTGGATTGCCCGCCCTCCCTGGGCATGCTGACCCTCAACGCCCTCACCGCTGCCGACAGCGTACTCGTCCCCCTGCAAGCCGAGTACTACGCGATGGAGGGTCTGGGCGAACTCGTCCGCACGATCACCGCCGTGCGCCGGAGCACCAACCCGGCGCTCCGGCGGGAGGGCATCGTGCTCACGATGTTCGACGGACGAACCAATCTGTGTCGCGACGTCGAGGCACAGGCACGCGCGGTGTTCGGCGAAGAGGTGTTCCGCACGGTCGTGCCGCGCACGGTGAGGCTGGCGGAAGCGCCGTCCCACGGCAAGAGCATTTTCCACTACGACCCCTCTTCGCGCGGCGCCCAGGCCTACCTCACCCTCGCCGCCGAGGTGATCGCCCGGGCCGGCGCTGCGGCGCCCGTGGCCGCGCGCGAGGTGGGCTAGTGGCCGCGGCCCGTGGGCTCGGACGCGGCCTGGCCGCGCTCCTGCCGCCCGACGCCCTCGACGCCGGGCCCGGCGCGTCGCCGGCCGACGTGCTGCAACGGCTCCCCCTGCAACGGGTCCGACCCAACCCGAACCAACCACGGCGCCGCTTCGACGAGGAGAAGATCAACGAACTCGCTGCCTCGATCCGGGAGCATGGCGTCGTCAGCCCCATCGTGGTCCGCCGGGACGCCGACGGGTTCGTGCTCGTGGCGGGCGAGCGGCGCCTGCGGGCGGCGAAGATCGCCGGGCTCAGCGAGATCCCTGCCGTCGTGCGGGGGGCCGACCTCGACGCCGACGCGCAACTGGTGCTCGCCCTCCTGGAGAACCTGCAACGCGCCGACCTCGACGCCATCGAGGCCGCCGAGGGCTACCAGCGCCTCATCCAGGAGTTCGGCCTTCGCCAAGAAGACGTGGCCAAGAAGGTGGGCAAGGACCGGGCCACGGTGGCCAACGCCCTCCGCCTGCTCCGCCTTCCGCCTGCCGGTCGCGACGCCGTGGTGGAGGGTCGCCTCAGCGCCGGGCACGCCCGGGCCCTGCTCCCCCTCACCGAGCGCCCAGACCGGTTCGACGCCGCGTTGAAGCTGGTCATCGACCAGGGGCTGAACGTCCGCGCCACCGAGAGCCTGGTCCGCCGCCTCCTCGCGCCGCCGGCCCCGCGCCCCGCGCCGGACCGGGCCATGGAGCGCGTGGCGCGCGAACTCACCCGCTCGGTCGGCGCCCGGGTACGCGTCATCGCCCGTCGCGACGGCGGTGGGCGGGTGGTGCTCGACTACGGCAGCTCTGCCGAGCTCGATCGCATCATCGACCGGCTGCGGGCCGAGTAGGTGGCCGAGCTCCCGCTCGCTGCTCTGCTCGGCCGCGGTGCTCGGTACAGCGGCGAGCTCTCCTTCGACGGCCGGGTCCGGGTCGACGGCCACTTCACCGGCCGGATCTTCACCGAGGACGTGCTGGAGGTCGGCGAGAGCGGCGTCGTCGAGGGCGAGGTGGATGCCGCCACGCTGGTGGTGGCCGGGCAGGTGAAGGGCAACATCCGCGCCCGGGACCGCCTGGTGGTCCAGCCCACGGGTCGGCTGTCCGGCAAACTCGACGCTGCCGTCCTCGAAATCCACCCCGGCGGGCGGGTGCTCGCCGAGGTGCGGGTGGGGGGCGCCGAGTGAGCCCGCTCCTGGTCGCGATCGCCGGCGGCACGGCCTCGGGCAAGACCACGATCGCCGAGGCCGTGGCGGCCTCGACGGGCGCCGCCCTGGTGGCGCACGACCGGTACTACCGCGACGTCGTCGACCCATCGCG
>CAYHRZ010000744.1:0-2250 GCA_964359125.1 uncultured Klebsiella sp.
CCGGCAAACAGGACTTCGCGTGGGTCGCGATCTTCCGGGTGGCGAGGTCGATCTCCGCCGCCCCCACGCGGGACAGGCGACCGCCGCCCTTGTCGAACAGGCGCACCACCACCGCGAGCAAGTACAGGGAAACCTCGCCGGCCTGACCCGCCATGACCGGCACGTTGGCCTTGAAGAAGCGCGCCAGGCGGGCCTGGTCCTCGAGCAGTCGGCGGGCGGTGGTCTGGAAGGAGCCACCGGCCTCGGCGCACTCCTCGGACCAGCGGTGGACGGTGTCGCGGGGGATGTGAGGGTTCATCGCGCCGGGGGCTAACCGCCCCCCCACGCGGCCGCGACCGCCTGGACGCTGGCGCTCACCGCCAACCGGTGCCGCAACCACTCCGCGTGGGCGCCCGGCCCCACCACGTTGGTGATGCCGAGCACAGCGGCGAAGGGAATGCCCGCGTCGGCACAGGCGTAGGCCACGGCGTACGCCTCCATGTGCTCGACCTCCGCCAGCGCGCCGAGCCGCGCCGCGAGATCCGGGTCGGTGGTGATGGCGAGGTTGGTCATCACCCTCGCCCGCGGCAGGTCCGGGCGAGCCAGCCAGCGGGCGTCGAGCTCGATGGGGCCGGGTGCCCTGGGCACGTACCCGAGACCGAGGACGGCGGCGGCCGAGCCGAGCAGCACCTCGCTGGCGACGACCACCGTGCCCACGGGCGGCCCCCCTGCGTAGGCGCCCGCCGTCCCCACGAGCACCACCGCGTCGGGACGATCCGTGGCCACGAGCCGTGCGGTCGCCGTCGCAGCCGCGACCAGCCCAACGCCCAGCACCGTTCCGCGCAGCGGGCCCAGTTCTTCCCCCACGGCGGCGACGAGCCGGGTCATGCCGCGACATTCCGGTCGTGCCCCGGGCGGGGCGCGACCACGCGCCCACCGGGAGAATGGCGAGGCCAGGCGCAGGGGGTGGACTCCGGCAGGTGGGGCAGCAAGGGGCGTGCCGTATCAAGGGGCCGCCGGGGGAGCGCCGGGTCGAGTGCGGCCGGACGGATTACGTCTGCGGCCACCCCCCGGGGAGCCGTCGTGCCCGACCTGCGTAGCCTCCACGCCGCCGTCGACGCGCTGGTCGCGTCTCACGCCGCGCGCGTGCGAGCGTTCGACACCGGGGCGTTCCTCTCGGCGGGCGTGGATCCCTTCCGCCTCGCATTCAATGTCGCGATGCACGGCGCACCCGACGCGATCCGCCACGAGGTCCAGCACAAGCTGGAGATGGCGCTGGAAAACGACTTCGGTTCCTTCCACGAAGAGTATCTCGGTAACTGCACGCGGGCCCCACGAGGCTCGCGGTGGAGGGTGGTGCCCCGCGGCCAGGTGCCGGGGGTGGATCTCGCCAACGACAGCGAGGGCATCTACCTGCAACTCAAGAGCAAGCACAACTCGATGAACTCGTCGTCCGCCAAGCGTCTGGCCCAGGAGCTGCGCGCGCTGAAAGCGCGGAGACCCCATGCCACCGTGGGTTGCGCCTGGGTGGTGGCCACGACCGACCGGCCGTGCAACGGGGAGGGCGAGATCGCGGCCGTCGGCGCGGTGCTCAAGGGCAAGGCCGTCTACGACTTCGTGACCGGGCGCAGCGGCGACATGGACGAGGTCGTGGCGTTGCTGCCCGGACTCATGGCCGATGCCATCCGCCGCCACCGCCTCGCCGAGGAGATCGACAACATCGCCGCGCGAGTCCACGCGGATCTCGATCGCTTGGCGCGCCGCAGCGGCTACTCCATCGTCGAGTTCATCTACAATCGCTCCGTGAGCTAGCGTGCCCGCCCGGGGGCGGCGACCCCCCGACCGGCCGGAGCCGGGGCCCGTTGAGTCAGGGCTGGGTACCCGGCCACAGCGGCACTTGCGGCGACACCGGCGCCGCTTCCCGGCCGCTGGTCGAGGCATCGCGCCCGGTCCGGGCCGCCCGGGGTCTCCCGACGGCGTGGTCCCCGCTCAACCTAGTCGCGGCCTCCCAGGTCTCGTGGTCGGTGCCCTTGTAGCGACTGTACCGGAACCCCGCGGGCGCAGGCAGGCTCACCCCCTCGACGTGGGCGAGGACCGCACGCCCGACGGCGGCGCCGAGGCCCACGGGCACGGCGTTGCCCACCTGGCGGTATTGCTCCGCCAGCGAGCCGCACACCCGCCAGTCGTCGGGGAACTGCTGGATGCGCTTGTACTCCTCGATGGAGAGCGGGCGGTGCTCCTCGGGGTGGCAGATGTCGGTGGCGGGCATGC
>CAYHRZ010000745.1:0-1502 GCA_964359125.1 uncultured Klebsiella sp.
GCGCTCCGGGGTTGGCGTGTGCCTTGAAAGGGGGAAGTCCTCGCGCGCGCGACGCGGCGCGCGGCTACGGCCGCTTGGGGCGGGGCTGTCGAGGGCCCTTGTCGGTGCCCTCGGCGGGCGGCGCCTCGGGGAAACGGGTGCCCTTGAGGATCTTGAACATCAAGCGGCGGTTGACCTCGCGCGCTTCTTCGGTCGTCCCGGGCTGCAGGGGCTGCGACTCGCCGTAGCCGCGTGCGACAAGGCGGGCGCCGGCGATGCCCTGCGACACGAGGTAGGTGCGGACGGCCTCGGCGCGGCCCTGGGACAGCTTCAGGTTGGAGTCCTCGGCGCCCTGGTCGTCGGTGTGGCCTTGCACTTCCACGAGTTCGATCTCGGGGTGGTTCTCCAGCGTGGCCGCCAGGTCGTCGAGGATGCGGAAGGAGCCGGCGGTGATCACGGCGCTGTCGAACTCGAAGAAGATCTTGTCGCGGATCTCCACGCGGTCGGCCAACACCAGCACGCGGGATGGCTCCAGGGTGAGTGACACCTGGACCTTCTGCCCTTTCTCCACCACCGCCTTGATGCGCGCCGGGCGATACCCTTCGGCCCACGCCGACAGGTCGACCTCGCCGGCCGGCACCTTCTCCTCGCCGATGCCGTCGGGTCCGGTCGTGAACTTCCGCCCGTCGCCCAGGAGGGTGACGAGCGCCGCGATGGGTTGCCCGGCGCCGTTCTGCACGTTGACGATCACCGTGCCCCCCTGGTGTGCCACTTCGACGACGTTCTGGCTCGGCGGGGGGGGCGCGACGGGCCTAGGCACGGCGGCCACGGGCGGGGCGGCGGGGACCCATCCCAGCCCGGCGATCACGCGCAGGGCGGGCGCACCCACCCCCTGGGTGAGGCCGGTCCCGGCGGCGGCGGTGGCCACGAGGTTCCGGCCGAGGCCGAACCGCCCACCGAGGCGCCACTCCACCGGGGAGGCGCCGACCGCGTCCAGCGCGGCCAGCGACGACTCCCCGTCGACCTCGAGCACGGCGTCGACGGTATCGACCACCGGCACCGACAGGCCCGCGCCCCAGGTGAGGCGGGTTCCCCAGGTGAGATCCGGCAGCAGTTCGACGTCGGAGGCCCCCCGCACGCCCACGTTCGCGCTCGCCACCCACCGTTTGCCCACCGCCATGGCCAGTCCGCCCTCGCCCTCCGGAGAGGCTGCGCCCACCCAGGCGCTGCCGTTGCCGGTGGGCAGGCGCAGGGCGCCGTAGAGACCCAGCCCAAATCCCGTCTTCTGTCGCGACAGTAGCTCACCTCGCGCGCCCACCCGCACGTCGCCAATGGTGAACTGCCCGTCGAAGAACTCCCCGTCGACCACGTGCAGCGGCACGTCGAGCAGGAACGCCACCGGTTTCCAGGCGTAGGTGACGCCGAGGTCGAAGGTGGCGGCGTAGTCGACGATCTCCACCGCCTCGTCGGTGTTGTCGTAGCGGTACAACAGCGGGCTGTCGGCGTAGTTGAACACGAGGCCG
>CAYHRZ010000745.1:1512-2249 GCA_964359125.1 uncultured Klebsiella sp.
CCCCGGTCCGCCGGGGCCGATGGCCGTGTCGTTGAGACCAATGAAAGACTGGCTGTCGAGGGCGGGCGTGAAGCGCTGCGTGTTGATGCTGCCCTCCTCGGCCCGGGCGTCGCCGGGCAGCAGTGCGAAGCCGGCGAGTCCGATCGCCGCCAGCCGGCGGTCCCGGCGCCGCCGGAGGGCGAGGAGGCCCGCCGCCACCAGCGCGAGCCCCGTGGCGCTGCTCCCGCTGCTGCTGCAGGATCCCCCGGTGTAGTGGCCGCCACAGAGGATTGCGTCGCCCACGCACTCGTTGCCGCCGGTGTCGCCGGTGTCGACCGGGGCGGCGGTGTCGCAGCCCTCGGGATCGGTGTCGTTGTCCAGCCGGTCGGGGAGTTGGTCACAGTCCTCGTCGTCGTCGCAAGACTCGTCGAGGTCGCCGAGGCCGTCGCCGTCGGTGTCGGGGTGGTCGGGGTTGCTGCCGCAGGCCTCCTCGTCGCCATTGGTGACGCCGTCGCCGTCGCGGTCGCCGCACTCGCCGTCGTTGTCGTCGAGGTCCTGGAAGTCGCGGATGCCGTCGCAGTCGCGGTCGCCCATCTGGTCCGGGCTGTCGGCGATGCCGTCGTCGTCGGAGTCGGTGTCCTCGTTGTCGGGGACGCCGTCGCCGTCGCTGTCGCCGTCGCCCTCGTCGGCGCTGAGGATACCGTCGCCGTCGTCGTCGGGTTCGCAGAAGTCGGGGATGCCGTCGCCATCGGTGTCGT
>CAYHRZ010000746.1:0-2248 GCA_964359125.1 uncultured Klebsiella sp.
GCGGGGGGGTGGGGGGCGGGGGGGGGGGGGCGGGGGCCGGCGCGGGGGCCGGCGTCGGCACGACGCCACTGTTCGTCGGCGACTCGTCGAAGATGTTGCCGCCGCCCACGTCGCCGCCCGCGGCCGCCGCGCTCGGTGCATCGTCGAAGGACCCCGCGAAGATGTCGGCGCTGAGCACGTCGGCGCTGCTCTGGTCGAACGGATCCACGCTGGGGTCGCCGCCGAGGAACATGGGCGCGGCCACAGCGGTCGGCGGCGCCGCCGGGGACCCCAGCCCGCCAAGCAAGGGCGCGTCGTCGAGGCTGGGAGGTGCTGGCTCGCCCAGTCCTGGCTCGTCGACCAGCTCCCCGTCGTCGCCCTCGGCTAGCCCCTCGAAGGTGAGCCCCGAGAGGGAAGCGCTCTCCGCCTCGGGGACAATCGTGTGGCCGAGGCCCGCCAGTTCCCCGGACCCGGAGAACGGGTCGCCCCCGCCGAAGTCGTCGAGCGTGGGCGCCCGTCCACCCGCCTCGGTGATCGGGTCGTCGGAGGCCTCTTCGTCGCCGAAGCCAGCGAACAGTTCGGACGCGTCGAGTGCGTCGTCGCCCGGCACCGGCGCGGCGCCAAAGCGGGGGGTCGGCTGCATGGGCCCGCCCGGCTCGCGGGTACCCGCCAGCCCGAAGTTCGCGCTCTCCTCGCGACCGTAGAGGTCCTCCTCTTCGGCCAGCGCGGCGGCGGTCGCGTCGTCGAGTTCCTCCTCCTCGAGCACCGCCATCGGCGTGCCCTCGAGGTCGGCGATCTCGTCGTCGGCCACCACGGCGTCGGTGGGCACCGCCGACATGTCGATCACCGGCGCGGCCTGCGGCGACATCACCGGGGTGGCCCCTGGTGTCGCCACGGGCTTGGCCGTGCCCTTCTTCTTGCCACCGAAGAGCGCCGCCAGCAGGCCCAGTTTCGACGTCGTCCCCGCCGACGGGGCGGCGGCTGGACTCCCGGCAACGGTGGCGGCGACGGCGGCGCGGCGCTCGCGAGCCTCGCGATCCAGGCGGGCTTCCTCCTCGGACGGAAGTTGTGGGGACCTTGCTCGTTCGGCGTAGTTCCGCACGCTGATGTCGCGCTTCTCGCCGCTCGCCCGGTCGGCGGCCGCGCAGTGCAACATCCCGTTGCCGTCGAGGCGGAACGTCACGTCGACCTTGGTGGTCATGCGGGGCGCGGGTGCCAGGCCGTCGAGCACGAACTCACCGAGGAACTCGTTCTCCGAGGCCATGCGGCTACTGCCCTGCCGCACCGTCACGCGGACCGAGGTCTGGTTGTCGTGGACGGTGGCGAAGGTGCGCGACTCCGCCGCCGGCACGCGAGAGTTCCGCGGCACGACCACGGAGAACATGCCCCCGATGGCGTCGATGCCGAGGTCGAAGGGGGTCACGTCGAGGAGGATCGTCTGCGGCGCGCTGGCGTCGGCGAGGCTCGCCGCGTGGACCGCCGCGCCGATGGCCACCGCCTCCTCGGGGTGCACGCTGCGAGACGGTTCGCGCCCGAAGAGCCCGGAGACGGCCTCGCGCACGCGGGGCATGCGCGTCTGCCCGCCGACGATGATCACCTCGTCGATGTCGGACAGTTGCAAGGCGGCGTCGGCCACCGCCTGCCGCGTGATGTCGATGCAGCGCTGGACGAGGTCGCCGGTGAGAGACTCCAACGTGGTCCGCGTGAGCACCGTCTCGAGGTTGTGACCCGCCACCATGTGCGGGATCACCACGTTGGTGCGGTCGGAGAAGGACAGGTCGCACTTGGCGCGCTCGGCCGCGTCTTTCAGGCGTTGGAGGGCGTTGCGGTCGCCACGCACGTTGTTGCCGGACTTGGCCTGGAAGGCGTCGGCAAGGTGGGCGACGATCCGGTAGTCGAAGTCTTCCCCGCCCAGGTAGGTGTCGCCGCTGGTGGACAACACCTCGTAGACGCCGGTGCTGAGCTTGAGCACCGTCACGTCGAAGGTGCCGCCCCCGAGGTCGAAAATACAGACCGTACGCTCGTAGTTCTTCTTGTGGCCGTAGGCCAGGGCCGCCGCCGTGGGCTCGTTGAGCAGGCGGTCGCACTTCAGGCCCGCCAGCCGCGCCGCCTCCATCGTCTGCGCGCGCTGCTGGTGGTTGAAGTGTGCCGGGACGGTGATCACCGCCTCGTCGACCGGTTCGCCGATCGCCCGCTCGGTGATGGTTCGGGCCACCTGGAGCACGACGGCGGCCACCTCGGCGGGCGTCATCCACTCGTCGCCCACCTT
>CAYHRZ010000747.1:0-2237 GCA_964359125.1 uncultured Klebsiella sp.
ACGTCGTGGCCGAGCAGCTTCCAGGCATCGTGTGGCCGCCGCACGCGCCCGGACCGTTCCAGCGCCTGCGCCATGTGGAAGCGCGTGAGGGACACCTGGCCGTCGACGGCCGCCGCCGGCGCCCGCGCGGGCTCCCCTAGTCGCGACATGGCGGTGTCGAAGCGAACGGCGCGTGCCGCAGCTCGATGCCGGAGGAACGCCTCGGCAACCTCCGGGGTTTTTCCAGGGAAGTAGGCGAGGAGGTGGTACTCGCGCCCGTCGTGGTGGCCGCTGAGTTCGGCAGCGGCGATGAGTCGCACCTGGCGACCGTAGGCCTCGTGCGGGCCAGGTGGCAACGCGGGGCCGAGGTCGTGATCCGCGATGGCCACGGCGTCGAGCCCAGCGGCCGCGGCCAGTCGGAGCACCTCGGCGGCGGGGTACTTCCCGTCGCTGCGGTCACTGTGCACGTGCAGGTCGAGCTTCACCGGCGCTACTCGCGCTCGAGCTCGTCGATGATCTTGCCCTGCGCGGCCAGGAAGGATCTCAACTGCGCGACGTGGTGAATCTTGGCGGTCTTGAGCCGCACGAGGTGGTCGCAGAGGGTCCGGTCTTCCTCCCTTGCCCCCGCGAGGATGTGTTCCGCCTCGAGGCGCGCCTCGCCCACGATCAAGTCGGCCTCGCGCCGAGCGTTGGCCTCCATGTCGAGCGCAAGGCGACGGGCCAGGACCAGCGCCTCCTTGATGTCGCCCGACTCGGCCCGAAGGCTGGCCACTTCCCGGTCGCGCTCCAACAACTCCTCGCGAAGCCGCAGGTTCTCACGCAGGCAGGCCTCCAGGGCTTCGCGCACCTGGTCCAGAAACCCGTGCACGTCGGCGGGCTCGTAGCCGCCGCGGCGCGCGGGCGGGAACTGCTTCGAGAGGATGTCGAGCGGGGTGACGGACATTTCTCGAACTATCGCACCACCGCGATGGCGGCAGAGGGGTAACGGTCCGCGACGCGTTGCCGCGCGTCGGCCATGTCGGCGGCGACGGCGACGATGGCGGGCAGGTCCACCAACTCCTCGGCGGCCGAGACCACCAGCACGGGTCGCGTGTCGGCCGGGACCCGGAAGCGGCCGTCACCGGTGGCCAGTGCGGCCTTGTCGGCCGGTCGGGTGGAGTGAAACAGCACCTCGCTGTGCGCCGAGGTCAAGGAGGCCACGTCGACGTAGGCCCGGTCGCTGGTGTCGAAAATCACCTCGCTACCGGCCCGGCTGGCGACGAGTTCCACGGCGGGCGCCGACGGGGGCGGCCGGGTCGCGACCACGCCCGCCACGCTGGCAAGCCCGAGGACGAGCGCCGCCGCTGCCCACCAACGCGCGGCGCTGGGCGGGGCCGGCAGGGTTTCCGGGAGCGGATCGACCCCGCGCGCTTCCCCCCAGGGCATGGCGCCGAGCAACTCTCGCAGCCTCTCGACCGCGGGACCGACGACCGCCGGCCCGGCGACCGGGTCTTCGGCCAACCTCCCGGGCGCCGTCGCCCGCACGACACGCACCTGGGCGCGACGCGGGGCGCCTTCGCGCGCGGCGGACCGGATCGTCTCGACGGCGGCGTCGCTCGCCGGGCCCACCAGCGTGTCGGCGTCGACGCGGACGAACCCAGGCAGCGCGGCGGCAAGTGACCGCAGCGCGGCCCGCGCGTCGACGTGGAGGGAGAGCGCGAGGAACTCGGAGGGCCCGGGAGGCACCCGGTGCTCCACCGGGGGGGCGAAGAGGTCGGCCGCCGCGATCACCCCCTCCCGCAGCAACCGCAGCGCCCGCGCACAGCGGGGACAGGTCTCGGCGTGCGCGCGCCCGAGGTCCGTCCCCAAGCCTCCCGGGCCGGGGCAGCGGTCGCCCGCGGCCAGGGCCACCCGGCCCGCCAGTCGATCGAGACGCTCGGGGGCCCAACCCTCGGTACTCACGCCGTCCTCGGCCACGACGACGCGCACCAACTCGCGGACGGCTTCGCGCGCAGCGCGTACCCAGCTCGCGTCGACCTCCAGGCGGCGGGCAAGCTCCTCGAGCGGCACGCCGTCGCCATAGTGCAGGCGGAAAACCGCCTCGTGGAGCGGGGTGACCGAACCCAGCACGGCATCGCGCCATGCCGGCCCCGGGAGCAACTCGGCGTCCGGGTCTGGCGCGTACGCCGCGTACACGCCGCCCCGCCGGTCGAGAAAATCACCGGCCCCCGCCGAGGCCACCGCCACGCCCTCGGCCAGGCTGGCGGTCGGCGAGAGGC
>CAYHRZ010000748.1:0-2234 GCA_964359125.1 uncultured Klebsiella sp.
GGGCCAGCAGCCAACCCGCGTGCCGGATGAAGGCGCCCATGCGGGTGGCGCCGTTGGGGCGGAGGTTGCCCATCCGCTTGTGCACAGCCTCGCCGTAGGGCTCGTCGAAACCCTTGATCCGGTAGAGGTTGCACTCCTGCGGGTGGGTGTTTCCGAAACCGTAGAAGGCGTGCGGGAAGCCGAGGGTGCGCAGGCCCTCGGCGAACAGCACCATCGCCGTTTGTTCGAGGTGGATCACGTGTCCCTGGGTGCTGCCGGAGAGGTCCACCATCGTGAGGATGGCCACAGACTGCTTCGCCCGCACGAAGCGCTTGAAAATCCGGTCGTCCGGGTCCTGGCCCGCCGCCACGTCGGTGAGCGCCAGCACCGCCCGGTTGAGGTCCAGTTCGCTGCCGTCCGGCTGGCCGTGCAGCCAGCGCTCCTCCACGCGAAGCTCCTCGAAGCGCCGCCGGATCTGCTTGATCTGCGGGCCGTTGGCGCCCACGATGCGCTCGTAGCTGCCCAGCGGGCCGAGGGGAGCGTCGGGCGTGAACACCTTGGTGGCCTCGAAGCGGTACACCCCCGCGGCGTCGTCCCACTCGTCGTAGGTGCGGCCGCCGTCGTCGCCCGGCTTCTCCGGGGTGTCGGAGACGAGTTGGGAGGGGGCGGTGCCGGATTCCCACTTCGCGGCGCCGTAGCGGACTTCCTTCGACTCGTCGATCGCCTCGTCCCGCAGCTTGCCGTAGGCGGGTTGGTTCGCCACGGAGGGGCCACTGAGTCGCGACAAGAGTCGCGCCTTGAGCCCCACGCGCGGGGCGTCGGGGGCGGGGGCCGGGGAAGGGGCACCCTTGCGGCCCATGGCGTCGAGCAACTGCCGGAGCGGTCGATTGCCCTTCTTCCACTCGTTTTCCGCCGCGAGGTCCCGGGCCAGGTCGGCGAGGATCCACTCCGGCCGGATGATGCCGGCGTAGAAGGGGAGGGGAGGTGGGCCCAGGCGGAGGCGGCGGAAGTGTTCGCGCAGGCGCTGGGCCTGGCCCAGGATGACCAGCGCCGCCCCCTGCTCGGCGATGCCGTCGACGGCGCGGATCGCCTCGCGGGCGGGGTTGCCGTCGGCGCCGGCCTCACGCCAGTTCAGGCACACCACGAGGCCGTCGTACAGGGGGAGGAAGGCACCTGGCATGCCGTCTCGCGGCACTGCGGTGACGTTCACCCGCATCTGGCCGGCCTTGTCTACGAAGGGCACGCGCTCGATGTCTTGCCGTAAACCTGGGTAGTTTTCCGACCACCGGCGCAAGACGTAGCGCATCGCGAGCAGGTGGTAGGCGCTCCGGAGCACCCAGTCGCGGTGGATCTCCGCCAGGATGCGGCGTTCGGAGAGTAGGTTGTACCGCGACAGTCCGAGCTGGACGAGGCCCATCACGCGGTACAACAGCCGGTCGGTGTCGGCCTCTTCGGGGGCGGGAACCGCTTTCGGTAGGTATATCCTAATGTTGTCGGTGCACGGGGGGTCGGAGTATCCGACCTCCACCTTCCGACCGTCGAGCATGGTGAACAGCCCCACGAGCATCCGGTGCACGCGATCCAGGGCGAGCCCGTTCCGCTCGCCCGCCACCACCTGTCGCTGCGGCTGTTCGAACAGGAACCGCCGCAAGAGCGCCTGCTCGGCCTCTTCTTCGTCGGCCAGGCCCAGGGCCGCCGCGCTCACCCCGTACTCGTCGACCGTGGCCTCCAGGATGTCTTCGGGGCGGGTGGTGGGCGCGGGCATCGGGTCGAAGTCTAGCCGAGCACGCTGCGGACCAGCTCCCGGAGCGCCTTGGTCATCTCCACGTCGTCGGTGAGCGAGCCCACGAGCGTCGCCTCGGCGGCCTCCTTCAGCGACAACCCGGCCACCACCAGTTGCCCGGCGTACACCAGCAGGCGCGTGCTGGCGCCCTCCCCGAGCCCGTGGCTGCGGAGGTTGCGACTCCCCTGTCCCAGCTTCACCAGCGTAGCCGCCACCTCGGGGGAGATGCCCGACTCGCGGGCGACGATCTCCGCCTCCACGCTGGCGTCGGGGTAGTCGAAGGACAGCGACACGAACCGCTGGCGGGTGGACTCTTTCAGTTCCTTGGTGACCGACTGGTAGCCGGGGTTGTAGCTGATCACCAGGAGGAAGCCGTCGGGGGCGGCGACCTCCTCGCCGAGGCGGTCCAACGGTAGGATGCGCCGGTCGTCGGTGAGCGGGTGGATCACCGTCATCACGTCGGAACGGGCCT
>CAYHRZ010000749.1:0-2208 GCA_964359125.1 uncultured Klebsiella sp.
ACCGCGGCGCCCGCGGCCTGCGCTTCCAGCACGGCGTAGGGCTGGTTCTCGGGCCAGCGGGAAGGCACCACCGCCACGCGCGCCCCCGCCAGCGCGGCCGCGACGTCGCGGGGCGTGGCGGCGCCGCGGACCCGCAGGTTGGGCAGGGCCGCGCTCTCCAGCAGCGGGCGGAGGGGGCCGTCGCCGAGGACGACCACGGTGGCGCCCGGGAGCGCCCTGGCCAGGGCGAGCACCTCCCGCGTGCCCTTCTCGTCGGTGAGGCGCCCGGCAAAGAGCACGTCGGTGGCGTCCGAGCGTTCACCGGTCGTGACCGAGAGCAGGTTGGGCAGGTGGTGGACCTTGGCCTGGGGCAGCCCATCCTCGACCAGGGCCTGGGCAACCGCCGCCGAGGGCGCCACGAAGGCGTCCACCCAGCGGTGCAAGCGCAGGCGCCGGTGCACGGCGTGCTCCACCGCCACCGCGAGGCTCGCCCCGAGGTGGCCGTCCTTGCAGCGCCCGGCGACGGCGTGGGCGTAGTGTCCCCCGGTGCAGCGCGCGCAGGGGGCGCCCTCGCGGTAGCGGATGGCGTTGGGGCACACCAGGTCGTAGTCGTGGACGGTCCACACCACGCGGACGCCGTGACGCCGGAGCACCGGCAGGATCGACGGGGTGAGGTGGCGGTGCAGGTGGTGCACGTGCGCGGCGGCCACGGGGTGATCCCGGAGCAGGTCGTCCAGGGCGCGGGCGGCGGTCAGGTTCCACGTGGCTCGCAGCGCGGCCGCTGCCTTCTGCACCGGCGACTGGCTCTGCCGGGGCGCGTGCCAGGGGGGGAACCGGGCCTCGCTCACGGCGGGGACGTTGTCGGGGTGGCGCATCGCGAAGGGCACGACCACCCCCCCCCGCGCCCGCCACCCCGCCCACTCGGCGAAGAGCAGCGTGGTGTCACCGCCCCGGGGGTGCAAGAAGCTCGAGACCAGGAGGAGGTCGCTCACCGCCCGGCAAGTCCAAGGACGAGGCCGAGAATCGCCCAGTGCGTCTGGGTGAAGGCTTCCGTGGAGAGCAGGAGGTTGACGTGCAGCGACACGAACGCGGGCCAGAGTCGCGCGGCGTGGGCACCCTGGAGCACCGAGCGGGCGGCCGCGTACACGGCGGTCCCGTAGGCGCCGAGGCCCAGGATCCCGTACTCCGCGCCTACTTTCTGGATCACCCCGTGGGCCTCGACGTGGTTCACCCGGTAGTCGGGGAAGGTCTGCATCTCGTGGCGCACGGAGGCACCGGGCGAGGCGCCCAGGAGCGGGTGGTCGATGAACAGCGCCCAGGCGCGTCGATCGAGGCTCTGGCGCGACCGCAGCGCGTCGAGTTGCGCCAGCGAGCCGGTCAGCAGCGGCCCGTAGGTGGCGAGCAGGAACCCGCCCACCACGACCGCCGGGAGCACCCACCGGCGGCGGGCCAGCGGCTGTCCCCCGGCGTGGACCAGGTACACCGCCCCTGCGGCGACGGCGATCCACGCCGTGCGGCTCAGGGACGCCGCGATGGCGACGGCGGCCAGGCCCACCACCCCGCGTGTCCACCGGTCCCTTTCCCACGTCCACAGCAGCGGCAGCGTGGGCGCCAGCGCCACGGCCAGGGTCTTGTGGTTGTTGGTGAGGCCGGCGATCGACTGGAACCACAGCGTGTCGCCCGCCGCGATGCGACCGAGGGAGGTGGCGAGCGAGACGGCGGCGCAGCTACCCACGCCGAGCAGGAGCGCCGCCCGGAGGCGGTCGGTCGAGGGCATGGCGCGGACGACGGCGGCGAGGGCGAGGCCGTAGGCCACGCCGCAGAACGCCGTCTTGCGGAACAACTCGTGCAGCGCGGCCAGGGAGTCCGGGCCCAACCAGGCCGACACCCAGCCGACCACGAGGAGCAGGCCGTAGGCGTTGGCCCCAGGAGGGGTCCAGGCCTGTCGGCGGGCCGACCAGAGGCCCAGGGGCAACAGCGCCGCCGCCGCCCAGTCCGCCACGGGCGCGTCGGCGTGCCAGGGGCCCAGGTCGATGCCGAATCCCAGGCCGATGTAGGGGAAGGTGACGGCGATCATGGCGAGCAGCAGCGTCACGGGGCTCGCCTCGCCCGGTGGGCGCCCACCGCCAGGAGCAGCACGAAGGGCACGGCCGCCACGTAGAGCCGCGGGTCCCCGAGACCCTCGGCGTCGAGTCCCGCCAGGGAGGCGGCCCCGGCGGCGGACAGCAG
>CAYHRZ010000750.1:0-2201 GCA_964359125.1 uncultured Klebsiella sp.
ATTCCCGCCGCTGCCAGCGCTCCTCCTTGTGGAAGTTGATTCCGTTGATCCAACGGTATGGGCGATGGCTGCCCACCAGTTCGCGCTTGATGCCGCCGAGCGCATCGGCCTTCCCGGGTAGGTCCGAGGGCGGTACGCCGCCGGGCAGGGCGCCGAGCGCCGCGTACTGGGCATACTTGTTGGCGAAGTAATCCGACAGCGACCAGGGGGTGAGTTGGCGGCCAGAGAACTCTTCCGCCCGCAGGCCCGCCCGCCCGAGGAGGTGGAGGCAGTAGCACAGTCGCCGCTGGCCGCGGGTGAGTGTCGGGTTCGGCGAGGCGAGCAGGTGGTGGAGTTGGTGCCCCGGCGCCGCCGGTGCTCCCTGACGGGGCAGGAGGTTATTATGACAGTCGAAGTTTGTGAATAGCTCGTCGTCCACGTAGAGGATCACCGGGTCGTTGTGGTCGACCGTGTCGGCCACCGCGGCGACCACCGCGAGGACGTCGTCGTCTCCACGCTCGGCGAAGAACGTGTCCACCGCCTCGTCCCCCCGGTCGCGGAGCCGGTAGAGCGCGGCCTGCCGGGCGCTCACCGCTCGCCACCGCTGCTCGTCGACGGGTGCCCATGCCACCGCCTGCGTCTCGCCCCGCGGAGGCGCGGCCAGTGACAACCACGGTCGACCGTAGGGGTACACCGCCAGCCGGACCACGCGCCCGGGGAAAGCCTCGGGCGGCGCGCCTGCCCGCGCCGACAACCCGCCCACCCCCGCGAGGACCGCCTGCTCCTGCAGCGACAGCACGGTGGCAGGCTCGACCCCGGGGAACCGGCCGCCGAAGGTGAGCAACCGGTCCAGGGCTAGGTCGATGCCCTCGCCCGGGAAACACCGTCCGCCGAGCATCTCGAGTTGGCTGGCTGTCCCGGCGCCGTGGGAGGACACCCGAGGAGCCTATTGTCCGCGGGCAGGCCGAATCGCGCCAGAAAGCACGTCGAACGACCGGTGTTGGAAACGGCACGTCGCCCACCGCGGGCGTCGGTCGTCGCTCAGTGCCATCGAAACCCGGTCCCGCGATCGAAGGTGACGACGCGTCGTTCGCCGGGGGTCGAGGTGACATCCCCGGTGGCAGTGTAGGTCCACTCGGTGCGCTCCGGCGTCTCGCCGAGGGCGATGTCGACCCTGTGCGAGCCCGGTGGCAAACCGATCGACAGGAGGGCGATGCTGTTGCCGTCGCCCCACAAGCCGCCGGGCGGGTAGACGCCCTCGTGGACGTCCACCCCGTCGACGCGGACGCGCAAGCGGACGGGGGAGCGGCCACGCTCGCACTCGACGGCGCGGCGCATGTGCGCGGGCCGGGCAGCAAGCTCCGCAGCCGTGAGTGTGTGGCAGGTGCCGAGCGCCCCGGGGTGCTTGAACGACACCAGGAGCTCCGGCGGGTCCGGAACCTCCCGCCCAAGGGGCACCACGCTGCCGGCCGCGACCACCAGGCACAGGGTCACGGCCGCGAGCACCACGGGGAGGATGGCCCGGGGGCGGAGCGCCCGCGCCTCGGCCGCGTCGAGCTGCGCGACCGCCGCGACCAGGTCCGACCCCGCTCCCGCCGGCAGACCCAGGCTGTGCACGCGCACCGCGACCCGCTCCAGCCGGAGCGCGGGCTCCCGCGTTCCTGACACCCGCTGGGCGGCCCAAGTGGCGCCTTCGCGGTACCGACACGAGGCCGGGCCGCAACTGAGCACCAACACGGCCGCCGCGCCGTGCCGGGCCGCCCGCTCCGTCGTCAGCGCGTGGACCCAGCCGGCGCAGGGTACGAGCGACACCCGCCAGCCGGGGAGCCCGGGCGTGGTGCCGTCGGGGCCGACGTCGAGGTCGCGCGCGGCCGACTCGGCGCAGGCGAACATGATCTTCGTCCCGGGTGACGCCTCGAGCCAGTCGTCGAGCCGCCGCCGCTCGGGGAGCGCGGCGAAGATCTCGAGGCCGATACCGCTGCTGTTGCACGACCCGGCACAGATGCCGCAAGACAGGCACGCGCTCTCGTCGACCCGGGCCAGGAGCTTGTCCGACCTGTCACCTGCCCGCGCCACCATCCTGATGGCGCCGTAGGGGCAATCCCCGGCGCACCGCGTGCACCCGTCACATCGGCCGGCATCGACGACGGCAGGCGCCGGGCGACCTCCGGCCAGCCACCACGGCGCTGCGAAGGTGACCGCCCCGGCCGCGAGGATCGACA
>CAYHRZ010000751.1:0-2198 GCA_964359125.1 uncultured Klebsiella sp.
GCGGGCGAAGAGCTGCTCGGGCTGCGACGACATGCTGTCAGCGTCTCGCGCGGCATGCGCCCCTCCTCGATCGCTCGAATCTCCTCGCGGATGCTGATCATCGCGTCACAGAAACGGTCGAGTTCCTCCTTTGACTCGCTCTCGGTGGGCTCCACCATCAACGTGCCCACCACCGGGAAGCTCACCGTCGGCGCGTGGAATCCGTAGTCCATCAAGCGCTTGGCCACGTCGACCACCTCGATGCCCGTCGCCGCCTTCAACGGGCGCAGGTCGAGGATGCACTCGTGGGCCACCCGCCCGCCGGGACCGGTGTAGAGCACCGGGAAGTGCGGCGAAAGCCGGGTGGCCAGGTAGTTGGCGTTGAGGATCGCGACCCGGGTGGCGAGAGTCATCCCGTCGGGACCCATCATGGCCATGTACATCCAGGAGATAGGGAGGATGCTCGATGATCCCCAGGGTGCGGCGCTGACGGCGGTGGTGTTCCCGCCCGTTGCCACCACCGAGTGCCCGGGCAAGAAGGGGGCCAGGTGCGCGCCGCAGCAGATCGGCCCCATGCCCGGGCCGCCCCCGCCGTGGGGGATGCAGAAGGTCTTGTGCAGGTTGATGTGGCACACGTCCGCGCCGAGTTCACCGGGTCGAACCAGCCCGACCAGGGCGTTGAGGTTGGCACCGTCCATGTACACTTGGCCGCCATTGTCGTGTACGGCGGCGCAGATGTCCTTGATGGCGCCCTCGAAAACGCCATGGGTCGAGGGGTAGGTCACCATCAACGCCGCGAGTTGGTCGCGGTTCTGCTCCGCGCGGGCGCGGAGGTCGGCCACGTCGATGTTGCCGCTGGCATCGCACTTCACCACCACCACCCGCATGCCCGCGAGGGCCGCCGAGGCGGGGTTGGTGCCGTGCGCCGAGGAGGGGATGAGGCACACGTCGCGGCCGCTGTCGCCCCGCGAGCGGTGGTAGGCGCGGATGGCCAGCAGGCCGGCGTACTCCCCCTGCGAGCCGGCGTTGGGCTGCAGGCTGGTGGCGGCGAAGCCGGTGATCTCGGCGAGCCAGGCCTCGAGGTCGGCGAAGAGTTGCGCGTAACCGGGCGCCTGGTCTGGCGGTGCGAAGGGGTGCATGGCGCCGAAGCCGCGCCACGTGACCGGCACCATCTCGGCGGTGGCGTTGAGCTTCATGGTGCAACTGCCGAGCGGGATCATCGTGGCGGTGAGCGACAGGTCGCGAGCCTGCAGGCGGTTGAGGAAGCGGAGCATCTCCGTTTCGCTGTGGTAGCGGTTGAAGTGGGGGTGTTCGAGGAAGGTGGACGTACGCCGGAGGTTCTCTGGGATTGGGCTCGTGACCACGATCGAGGGCACGTGCGTGGTGACCGAGAAGCACGCCAGGATGTCGGCCAGGTCTGCGCCCGACACCGTCTCGTCGAGCGCGATGCCCACCGCCCCGTCGCCGACGTCCCGGAAGTTGATGCCGCGGGCGTGGGCCTGTGCCCGGACCACCGGCGACTGCGCGCCGGCTTCGACCCGCAGCGTGTCGAAGAACGGCGCAGGCCCCACGGCCCAGCCGTGCTCCCTCAGCGACTGCGCCAGGCCGGCGGCGAGCCCGTGCACCCGGCTGGCGATCCGTCTGAGGCCGACGGGGCCATGGTAGACCGCGTACATCGCCGCGATGATCGCCAACAGTACCTGGGCGGTGCAGATGTTGGAGGTGGCCTTCTCCCGGCGGATGTGCTGCTCGCGGGTTTGCAGGGTGAGTCGGAGCGCGGGCTTGCCGGTGGCGTCGACCGACACGCCGATCAACCGGCCCGGCATCGAGCGCTTGTGCTCGTCCTTGCAGGAGAAGAACGCCGCGTGCGGACCGCCGTAGCCCAGGGGGACGCCGAATCGCTGGGCGCTACCGACACAGATGTCGGCGCCCCAGTGGCCGGGGGGGTCCAGCAGCGTGAGTGAGAGCAAGTCCGCCGCGACCGTGACCATTGCGCCGCGCTCGTGGCAGCGCGCCACGAAGGCGCGGAGGTCGTAAATCACCCCGTCGGTGGCCGGGTACTGCAAGAGCGCGCCGAAGACGGCGGTGGAGAAGTCGAAGTCCCCCGGGTCCCCCACGATCACGTCGATGCCCAGAGGCGCCGCGCGGGTGCGCACCACCTCGATGGTCTGGGGGTGGCAGTGCTCGGCGACGAAGAACGCGGTGATTGCCTCGTCGGC
>CAYHRZ010000752.1:0-2188 GCA_964359125.1 uncultured Klebsiella sp.
AGCGACGCCGACACCGACACCGACACCGACAGCGACGCCGACGGCGACGGCGAGGTGGCGCTCGACAGCATCGAGCCCGCCTGGGGCACGACCGCGGGCGGGACCGATGTCGTCATCACCGGCTCCTTCCTCGACGACGCCAGCGTGCGCTTCGGCGGGGTGGAGGCGGAGGTGCTCTCGGTCTCGGAGAAGAAGGGCGAGATGCACGTCCGCACGCCGGAGTTCAGCGGCAGCGAGGGCCCGGTGTCGGTGATGGTCTCGAGCGGTTCCGACAGCGCCACCGAGAGCGACGGCTTCTACTACTACGCCGACGGGACCGGGCTGGTCGGGGCGATCGGCGAGGTCGCCTGGGTCACGTACCCCGGCAGCTACTGGGCCGACCCACAGCCCGTCGACTTCGGCTTCGCCTACCTGTACCTCAACGAGCCCACGGACTTCTCCTGGGGGGAGTACTGGGCGCGGACCCTCGACACCTGCGTGTCCGACAAGGACTACGTCCCCACCGGCGAGATCTACCTCTACGACCTGGGGGCCGGGAGCACGGCCACGTTGAAGGCGGGCAACAAGGAGATCGACCTCCGGTGGACGGCCCAGTACGGCGTCCTCGAGAGCGACACCGACCTCAACGCCACCGCGGTCGGCTCGGGGTCGAGCTACGACCTCGTCGACTTCGACCCCGCCCAGGCGTTGCCGCCCTTCGAGGTGCCCGAGATCGCGGAGATCCCGGGCAGCTTCTCGGTCAACGCCCCCGACATCGGCGGCATGCGAGTGCAGGAGGTGTCCAGCGCGTTTGCCCTCTCGTGGACAGGAGGCAGCGCGGGCAACGGCGTGCGGGTGTACCTGTCGCTCTGGAACTCCGCGGGCACCGCCTACGGGGAAACCGTGACGTGCTGGCTCCGCGACGACGGCAGCCACAACGTCTCCGGCAGCGTGTGGAACACCTGGGCCAGCGGGCGCCAACTCGACATCACCGTGAGCCGGTACATCGAGGCCACAGGCACCCTGCCCCACAACAACGCGGGTTCCCAACTCATCGGCGTCTACACGGTCTTCGGCGCGGTCTTCACCCGCTGATGCCCCGGGTGAACGTCCTCGGCGTGGGCGTCGACCCCGTCGACCGAGCGGCGATGCTCCGGCGGGTCGACGCGATGGTCGACGACCACGCCCGCGACGGCCGTAGCCGCGTGGTGGCCTACGCCAACGTGCACGTGGTCAACGCCGCGCAGCACGACAGCGAACTCCGGGCGTTCCTCGCCGCCAGCGACCTCTGCTATTGCGACGGCAACGGCGTGGTGCTGGGGGCGCGGGCCCTGGGGCATGCGCTGCCAGGCCGGATGACGGGCGCGGACTGGATCTGGGACCTCGCGGCCCTGTGCGAGGGGCGGCGGAAGTTGTGGTGGCTCGGCGGCAAGCCCGGGGTGACGGAGGCAGCGGCGGTGGCGCTCCGGGCGCGCCACCCGCGCCTCGTCGTCGACACCGACCACGGCTTTCACGACGACTACGCCCCGGTCGTTTCTCAGATAAACGCCGCGAAGCCAGCCATCCTGCTGGTGGGGATGGGCACGCCGATCCAAGAACGCTGGGTCGCGACGCACCTCCCCGGCCTCCGCGTGCCCGTGGTGTGGGTCACGGGCGCCACCGCCGACTTCGTCAGCGGGACGGTGAGCCGGGGCCCGGCGTGGCTGCACCGGGACCACGAGTGGCTCGCGCGCCTGGTGACCGAGCCGCGCCGGCTCTGGCGGCGCTACCTGGTGGGCAACGCGACGTTCGCGGCCCGGGTGGGACGGGAGCGCGTCTTCGGCGCCTCGTCGTGAGTATGCGCCTCCGGGTCGTCGCGACCGGGCACCACGTTTCGCTCCCGTCAACGTGGTGGCCGTCGTTTGCGCACTAGCGAGGCCGCCAACAACATCGTGGCGCAGCCCTCCGCACACCCGCCTTCGCCCGCTCCGGACTGCGTCCGCCTGGCATCGACGCCGTCGCAGTCCTGGTCGATGCCGTCGCCGGGAAGCTCTGCGGCGCCCGGGTGCACGGCGGCGTTGCTGTCGTCGCAGTCGTCGTCCCGCACGGCGTAGCCCTCCGCGCCCGGGCACCCAGACGTGAACGTCCTGCTCCCATGGCCGTCGCCATCAGAATCCACGTAGATCGTGACCCGGTCCACGGCCGCCTCGTCGATGCCCGCGACGCAGTC
>CAYHRZ010000753.1:0-2180 GCA_964359125.1 uncultured Klebsiella sp.
GTGGTTCCCACCGGCGAGGCCACCGTCCCCCGCTGGCGGGGTGCGGGGGGACACGGTTCACCGCGGAATCCGGGAGGAGCGGCCACGACATCGCACAGGGAGAGGTCAAGGGTCGCGGCCCATGGAACGGCACCCCCGCCGAAACGCGTCACCGCCACGCGGGAACGAGGTTCACCAGGGCGCCGAGCGCGGTGACACCGTGGGCGGCAACCGGGGGGGCGTCACCCACGGCGAGTTCGTAGCGCCACTCCCCGCGTCGTAGCTGCCGCCCGTGGATGCGTGCCGCCTCGCCGCTGGGGAGGTGGCCGCTGACCTCCGCCGGCGGGCGTCGCAGGTGTGCGGCCCGGAGCGCGCACTCCAGCGCCCAGCGCTCCTCGCTCGGGCGCCGGGACAATCTAGGCAGGAAGGGAGACCTCTTGAGGAGGCGAAGGGCCTCGCAGGCGGCCATGGTCACGACCAGCGGATCCGGCGCGACGAGCTCGTACGCGCCGAGCTCAGGCAGCCACACACGGCAGCGAAAGCAATCGCTCCCGTCACGACGAGGCGCCCCGAGGTGCGCGCCTACCAGGAACTCCGGCGCGCGGCGGCAAGGCCGGGCCGTATCTGCGGAGGCGTCCGGGAGGTTCGCGCCTCCAGTTGGCTCGACTCGCCAGGGACGGAGTGCGTCAGCCAGGGCCCCCTCGACACTACCGAGCAACCAGCCGCGCGCCAGCGCCGAGCGCCGCGAGGCCCGACGTTCGCGAGCGGGCGGTGGTCGCCTCCATGTGTCGCCCGCCATCAGCTGCCACGCCACTGCCGAGCCGGAGAGGGCGCCACTCAGTGTCGGTGCCGGCATGTATAGCTCACGATGCCGTGAGAACGAGGTCCTGATCACGATGGCCCCGTCTCGTTCGCGAACAACACTCACGCCGACCCGCCCCAGGCCCGGCAGCGCCTCGTCGAACCGGAGTTGATGCCTGACCGAGCAGTCCGTGGGTGTCTCGGTGGCGGCAGTGCGGAGCGGCACCCGGGACTCGTCCGCGAGGTAGTGCGCGTAGGCGCCAACCTCCCAGAGGAGGAGGAACGCGCGGTCGCTGGCGACCTGCCGTCGCGTTCGACCTGCCACGCGGACGTTGGCCCTCCAGCAACCCCCGGGCTGCTCGTCCTCCCGCCACACCGACAGTTCCAGCACATCATCACCGATCCGTCGCGCGCTCGGCGGCGGCTCCGCGCCTTGGCCAGAGGCCGCCGCGAGCCCTGCGAGAACCATGTCGATCGGCAGCGCCGGCAGCGGTAGGGCAGAAGCACCAGTACACCCGCGCTCGGCCACCGTCCCCGCTGCCCTTGTTGACATCAGCGGTGGCGCGCGCGACAGAACCCGAGGCGCATCTGTTCCGATCGTTCGAGCTCGTTGCTGAGGCACATCGCCTGGTAGGTCGCACTGCTGTAGGTGTTGCACCACTCGACCCAGAACTCGCCACCAAGCGACGCGGCGTCCACGCACCGGGCGTAGGGACTGCCGCGGCTCGCCCCGACCACGGCCGATCCCTCGGTGTCGGGGTCGCTGCCCAGGTCGTCGAGGCCGCCACCCGCCACCCAGTCCGAGAAGTCGTCCCACGCGCCGCGCCCGCGGTCCATCCACCCGCCCCCCCCACCGCCACCCTCGGGATCCTCCCACGGCGGTTCCGGCCACTCGGGGAGCTCCGGCAGGTCCGGCAGCTCCCAGGGGCAGAGTTCCATCCGCTCCACCACGTCGCCGTCCTCGCTGCCCACCGCCTTCACCGGGTCGAGGTCGTAGCTGCCGGAACCGCCCTCCTTGCAGGCGCAGGTCACCCCGCACGTGCAGTAGCCGTCCGCGTAGACACAGTACACGGACTCCAAGGTCCCCGCCCCGCCCTTTCCGTCCGCGCAGGCCCGCGGGCAGTAGGTTGCCTGCGCGTTCCCGGTGGGATCCAGCAGCGCGTCGGCAAGCAGCTTACACCGCTGGTTGTCGCAGTGGTAGATGAGTCGGCAGCGCCCGCCCTCGACGATCCACTCCGCGTCGGCGGCGAGGTCGCCCCCCTGCCCGCAGGTGTCGCCCTTGTACCGCGGGTACTTGTCCTTGTGGCAGTCGCAGCGGCCCATGGCGGTGTTCAGCGCGTCGGCCAGGTCGTCCATCGCCGAGATCGGGTGGCGCGCCCCCCCGAGGTCGGGACGGGCCA
>CAYHRZ010000754.1:0-651 GCA_964359125.1 uncultured Klebsiella sp.
CCGCGAGTCACTGGACCAGCCGGCCTGCGAGTACGTCCAGAGCGACCCGCGCACCGGGCGCAGCATGTAGGCCGCCATCGGCACGCCGGGACGCCCGCCCAGGCCGCGCCAGGCCAGCGCCACGCCGCCGCTCTGCACGTTGGCCTCGAGGACACCGTCGCCGTCGGCGTCGTAGAGGCTCACCGCCCCCGTGGCGCCGAGCGCGTACGCCACGCCGTTCACCGTGAGCACCGCGCCGCTGCCCTCGTCGACCAGCAGGTCGTCGAGGCCATCGCCCGACACGTCGCCCGCGGCGATGGAGCAGTCGCCGGTGCAGGCGTGCAACTCGTCGTAGCCGTCGCCGTCGAGGTCCCCGGCCGCGACGTCGACCGCGTCGTCGCCGAGGTCGCCCCCGGTGGTGGAGCCGTCGCTGGCCACGTAGGTGATCGTCCCGGTCGGCGACACCGCCGCCGCGAGCCCGGCCTCGAAGTTGCCGCACGCCACCTGGGTGGCGACCACGTCGATGGCGCCTACGAGTGAGAGGGTACCGAAGCCATCGATGTCGTAGCGGTACAGCGTGGTCAGGTCGCCGTCGCGGGGGGGCCCCCCACACCCGAAGTAGGGCAACCCCCCCGCCCAGGGGGGGGGCGAGGCGCCCCCCCCCCCCCCCCC
>CAYHRZ010000754.1:661-2175 GCA_964359125.1 uncultured Klebsiella sp.
GGGGCTGGTCGCGGTCGGTCCACAGCACCCTGGCGGTGCTGTCGCAGACCGCGAGGTCCAGGGGTAGGGCCGAGGCGCCCAGCGACGCCGCGCTGGCCTCGCGGAAGGTCTCCACGCTGTTGTCGGTCTCGGGGTCGCCGTACAGCGCCCCGACGGAGAGTCCGCCTTCGCTGGTGAAGGCGACGAGGTCCACGACGCCGTCGCCGTTGAAGTCGCCCGCCCAGGGCGTGCCGAGCAGGTCGAGGGCGAACACCCCTGCTGTGGGCGTACGGGTCGTCCAGGGCAGCGACTCGTCGTCGGCCGTATCCGGGTCGTCGTCGCGACTCGTGGACATGACCGCGAACGACACCGCGCCCGGGTAGAGCACGTCGGCCAGCCCGTCGGCGTCGATGTCGACGACGTCGATCCGGGCCTGGGAGGGCATCGAGGAGTGGGTGGTGACACTGAAGATCTCGTAGGCGGGGCTCCACACCACGCGCTGGAGTTCCTCCTCCGCCGAGATGAAGAGGTCCAACTCGCCGTTGACGTCCGCGTCGACCAGGGCGACGTGGGCCTCGTCGAACTCGCCTTCGACGAGGCGGTAGCTCAGCGGGGTGCTGGTGCCGCCGTGGGACGTGACGTAGACGAGGGCACCGTCGCCGTTGATCATCGGGCCGGCGACCACCACGTCGGGCCAGGCGTCGTCGGTGAGGTCGCGACCGCCCAGGATGCGCGTGCCCTCGGCGACGCCGAGGCTGAAGTCGCTCTGGCCCGCCGACTGCCAGCCGTCGCCCTCGCGGTCGTAGCGGCGCAGCAGACCATCCTCGGTGAGCAGCGTGAGCTCCGCCGTCCCGGAGTTGTCGAAGTCCTCCGCCGTGACGCCGTAGACGTTGTAGGACGTCTCCAGCACCGCGGCGGCGACGAAGCCGCCGAGGCCGTCGCCGGGCATCCACGCCACCGACGCGGTGCCGTTGCCGTTGGTGGCGACGACGAGGTCCACGTAGGCGTCGCCGTCGATGTCGACGGTGGAGGCGGCGCCCACCGTGCCCGAGGCCGCCTGGAACGCCGCCCAGTAGCCGAGGCCGCCCTCCGCGCGACCACGTAGCACCACGACCTGCTTGGACGACCACAACAAGACGTCCAACACGCCGTCGGCGTCGACGTGGACCGGCAACATCTCCACGATGTCGTCGTCGAGCGCCAAGACCCGCACGCCCGCGTTGCTCCGCGGGGAGAACCACCAGGCCTCGCCGCCTTGCGACAAGACGACCCCGTTCCCCGCCCCGGCCACCCGGCCGCCGTCGCGACCGCCGAGCCAGGCCGGGAACGCCAGCGGCACGTCGGCCGCGTCGTTCACGAAGGCCCAACCCTCCGCCGAGAGCGCGCCGTCGCTTACCGTGACCGCGTAGGCCCCCGCGCCGCCGCTGGCCTCCACCGTGCCCCAGCCCGAGGCGTCGAAGCTGACCGTCGTGGCGCCCAGGGTGGCGCTCGAGGTCACGTTCGCCTCGTTGCCCCCGGTGGGGGCGCCCAACTCG
>CAYHRZ010000755.1:0-2174 GCA_964359125.1 uncultured Klebsiella sp.
CGTCCCGGGCGCCGCCCCCTCCGAGCCCCCGCGGCCCGGCAAGCAGACCACCACCACCTCCCGCCCGGGCAGGTGCTCCACGAGGGCGTCGAAAGCGCGGTGGTCCCGCCCGCACCCGGGGACGAGCACCAGCGCCGGCCCACGCCCACGCTGCTGCCGCACCACGGCGGCTTGCCCGGCCACCGCCAGCCGCCGCTCGCTCACGGGGACGCCACGCTCGCGACGGTCAATCCCTGGAAACGGAAGGCCCGCTCGCGGTCGTAGGTGCCCGTGAAGGCGAGCGCCAGCTCGTCGAAGCTGCGCGTGCGGACGTGGCGGAAGCCCGCGTCGAAACACACCGGCAACACGTCGTCGACCCCGTAGCGGATCGGCTCACCCACCCCGTCGAGGCTGTTGACCACGGCCACGTCGTCGGGGCGGCGGGCAAGCCCGGTGGCGAGCTTCTTCCCCACGTGGTCGAACACCACCCGGCTCGCCGGGTGACAGCCGGTCGCCAGTCGCCGCAGGGTGCCGCGCACCGCCGCCTCCTCCAGGTAGAGCACCACCCCCTCCCACACCACCACGGACGGGGTGTCGACCTGGAATCCAGCGGCCACCAGCCGGTCCAGGAAGTCCTCGCGGGCAAAGTCGCAGCTCACCATCGTGGCCACGTCGCCGGGGTAGCCCGCAGCCGCCACGCGCTCGCGCTTGCGCGCCTGGCTGAGCGGGTGGTCCACCTCGAAGTACCGCGCCCCCGGCCGCGAGAGCCGCGCGGCACGGGCGTCGAGCCCCGCGCCGAGGATCACCACCTGCCGCACGCCCGCGTCGACCGACGCGAGCACTTCCCGGTCGATGGCCGCGGTCCGCAGCGCGATCCACAACTCGCCGTGTTTCCAGGCGCCGCCGCCGAACTGCCTAGCTAGTTCGAGCGCTTCTTCGCCACCCAGGGCCGCCGCCCACGGGTCGTTGCACACCGGCAGGGGCCGCGCCGAGGCCAGCGCGCGGAAGCCGCACACCAGGAAGGCGGTCTGGCTGCCGTCGTCGCGATCCATCGGTGTGGCCGTAACACCGGCGGTCGGCGGTCAGCGCGGCGGGGCCTACGGTAACGCCGTGTAGTCGCCGGACTGTCCACCGGCGTGCACCGAGTAGCGGCTCCCGCCCACGACACGCACGAGCACGTCGCTCTCTGCGTCGACCAGCGACACCCCGTCGCCCCCGAGCAGCCCGCGCCTGGTCACCCACAGCTTCCCGCCCCCGAGGTGGGGCGTCACCCGGTCCACCACCGCCTGGTCCGGGGCGGTCCCGTAGGCGACGTTGGCGCCCACCACGGCGTTGCGGTCGGCGCCCGGCGGCAGGACCCGGTCCAGCCAGCCCTGGGACGTCGAGGACTCGATGCCGTGGTGGGACAGGTGCAGCACGTCGGCCACCGGCAGCCACTCGAGGCCGTCGTAGGCGGCCTCGCAGTCGGGGGTGTCTTTCCCGCCGCCGGTGAGGTCTCCGCCGAACACGTAGTCGAAGTCGCCCCACTGCACAGCGCCGAGCACGCTCCGGGCGTTCTCGTCGTCGCCTACCGGGCACGCCCTGCCGTCGTAGGCGGTGCCCCCCACCGCGAGGAGGCGCATCACCGCGCCGCCGCCTAGGTCGACCACCCGGGGCTCGCCGTCGAACTCCCCCAGCCGTTCCTCGGGCCAGCCGGTGGCGACGACTTCGTCGACTTCCCCCTCGTTGCTGTCGCTGACGAGGTCCACCGGGCCGCGCCACAACAGCGCCTCGCGCGGTTCGAAACCCAGGTCGTCGACGCCTCCGATGTGGTCGGCATGCTGGTGGGTGAGCACCACGTAGTCCGGCGGGTGGCCGAGGTACGCCGCCACGGCCGCGTCGACGGTGTCGGCGTGGCTGTCGTTGCCGACGTCGACGAGCACCGAGGTGCCGTCGGGCCCGACCACGAGCGCCGACTCGCCGATCGACAGGCTGTCGATGTCGAGCTGCACGATCCACAGCTCCGCCTCGGGGTCGATGTCGGGGGCGGTGTCGGCGGGGGCGGTGTCCCGGGCGGTGTCGCTCGCGTGGGTGGTGGCCTCGTGGCGTGGGCGGTCGTCCACGGGCGGGGTGCAGGCGAGGAGGGGGAGCACCTCCCCCCTATCTGCCGCGCGGATGCGCGGGGCCCAGGTCAAAGCATGTACGCTTGGACGTTG
>CAYHRZ010000756.1:0-2167 GCA_964359125.1 uncultured Klebsiella sp.
TGATGCTGGCGGTGTCGCTCAACGAGGCGGTGCGGCCGTCGCCAACCGCGGCCGTCGACGTGGCCGACGCGGTGATGGCGCAGATCGGCGAGTCGGTGTCGAGCATGCCCCGGTGGGCGTCGCTCGGCGTGCCCGCGGCCGGCCTGGTGCTTGCCCTGGCGGCGGCGCTCCTCCTGGCGGTGGTGGCGCCCTGGGAAACGGTGGCCCCGAAGGCGGTGGTGGCCGAGGTGTCCCTCCCGGTCCTCACCATCGCGAAGTTCAACCAGGCCGAGGTCGAGGACCTGGTCGTGGCCGACGGGGCCAGCGCCCAGGTCATGCAGTTCGAGGAGGGTGGCCCCACCATCATCTTCGTGCAGGAAGAGGGCTAGTGCACGCCCTCTTCTCGGCCTTGTTCGTCGGCGCGCTCCTGTTGCCGGGGGTGGCCCACGCCGGCCCGGCCGGGCGCGGCGGCGAGCGGGCGGGCGAGAGGGAGTCGACCTCGGCGGCCGAGGGTGGGCTGCGATCGCGCCCCGCGTCGTCGAAGGCGCGGATCACGGTGCACGTGGTGCACGCCACCGACTCGGAAACGGGCATCGACCCGCGGATCGAGGCGCTGGCGGGGCAGTTCCGCTACCTGAAATACAAGGGCTACCGGCTGCTCTCCACGCAGGACATCGACCTCGCCGTGGGCGGTTCGCAGACCGTCACCATCGAGGGGGACCGTCGCCTCGGCGTGGCGCTGGTGTCGGTCGACGAGAGCCGCGCGCGCGTGCGGGTGGAGATCGACGGCAAGAAGGGCAAGTTGATCGACACCACCGTGACCATCAACCGCGACGGCACCTTCATCGTGGCCGGCCCCGCCTACAAGGATGGCATCCTCATCCTGCCGATGCGCGCCAGTTACTGAGGTGGCTCCCCAGGAGCACCCGGTGACCCTCTTCGAGAAGATCGCGGCGCGGCAGATTCCCGCGAGCGTGGTGTACGAGACCGACGAGGTGATCGCGTTTCGCGACATCGGCCCCCAGGCGCCCGTCCACGTCCTGGTCTGCCCCAAGGAGCCCATCCCGAAGCTCTCCGACGCCGAGCCGAGGCACCAGCGGCTACTGGGCGCGTGCCTGCTGGCCGTGGCCGAGGTGGCCCGGCGGGAGGGGCTGGTGGACTACCGGGTGGTGATCAACAACGGCGCGGGCGCCGGCCAGAGCGTGTTCCACCTGCACATGCACGTCCTCGGCGGGCGCGCGTTGAGTTGGCCGCCGGGGTGAGTTGGGCCCGTGGGGCCCAGCTTGGGGCCATGAAGGGTGCGACCACGCCGGAAACCGTGGCTGCGCGATTCATCGCGTGCTGGCCCTGCGCCCTGGCTCCTGCCGCCAACTCTAGTAGTAGTAGTAGTAGTAGATCGCGTTCCCCGACCCGTCGGTCAAGAACCTCGACCACTCCGCCGCGTCGCTGTCGCCGTAGACTTGGTAGTACCCGTAGTCGGGCAAGTTCCAGGCCTGGAAGTACCAGCCGTTGTATCGGTTGTAGGTGTAGTGAACGAAGAAGGTCTGGCCGAGGTAGTAGTCGACGGATCCCGAGTAGGTGTACGACGGGTTCGTGCCCACCCCATCCATCCGGCCATCGCCGATCCAGAAGTCACTCGCCTCGTAGTAGGAGAACATGGAGTAGGTGTAGCCAGGGGCGAAGATGTCGCTGCACAGGGAGCCCGCCGTCGCGCGTGGATCGGGCGTGACCTCGAAGGCCCAGTCGCAGTCGGGGCAGCCTGACTGTCCCTCGCCCACCTCGTCGTAGTCGGAGCGGATGTCGCACACGATGTCGCCGGTGAGGGGGCTCCACGCCGCGTACCCCATGTCGACCGCGTCGAAGTTGCCACTGGGCATGCTCCAGCTCCCCGAGACGATCAGGTACACCAGCGCGGTGTCGCCGCTGGTACCTCCGCAGGCGTCGCCCTCGTCGACGAGGCTGTCGCAGTCGTCGTCCTGCCGGTTGCAGTCTTCCTCGGCCCCCGGGTAGATGTTGGCCCGGGCGTCGTTGCAGTCCCCGTCGTTCTCGGAGTAGCCGTCGCCGTCGTCGTCCCGGTCGTTGGGATCCACGTCCGCGTCACTGTCGGCGTCGGCGTCGGCATCGGTGTCGGTGTCGGTGTCGGTGTCGGTGTCCGTGTCGCTGTCGGCATCGACGTCGGTGTCGGTAA
>CAYHRZ010000757.1:0-2164 GCA_964359125.1 uncultured Klebsiella sp.
CCGAGGAGCAGAGGGACTGGAAGTACCGGAGTGTGTCCGTGGAGGAGGCCTCCTCGCGGGGGGACACCTCGGCCGCCCCCGGCCGCGTGCTCTCGCCGCCGATGTCGACCATGTCGGCCCCCTCGTCACACAACCGAAGGGCGTGGTCCAGGGGGGCGTAGGCGCCGCCGTCGCTGAAACTGTCGGGCGTGGTGTTGACGATGCCCATCACCTTCACGGCAGCATCCACAGCACGAGGTCCCGCTCGATCGCGCTCGGTTTGCCCAGTTCGGTGGCGAGCAGCGAGGCTTCCGCCGGGCTCGGCCGCACCCACAGCGCGCCCCTCCGGGACGGCCCCACCGCGCGGCGGCCGGCCTTGCCGCCGACGCCCTCGGGCAGGCCGCGGACGGCCTGCTGGTGCCAGGGCAGCCAGCCCACCGTCTCGGGCGCGGTGGCGGGGTACACCGAGAGGGCGCTGCGCCCCGGCGACGCGCCCAGGTCCGCCATCGCCTCGCTCTGGGGCCACGCGCTGGCCGCGGGCAACCCCGGCAGTTGCCCGGTGGCACGCAGCGCCACCAGTTCCGCGACCAGCGCGAGGGCGACCAGCGCGCGCACCTGCCGCTGCGCCCGGGAAGCCAAGAAGCGCAACCCGACGACCGGCGCCGCCGCCACGGCCGCCATGGTGATGCCCTCGCCCTCGGGCACCGGCAGGCCGAAGATCACCCGGCCATCGATCGATGGGGGCGACAAACCTGCCAAGAGCGCCAGCCCGAGGCCCACTCCCCAGCCCCGCCAGCCGGGCGTGCCGACCAGGGCCAGGACGAGGATCCAGCAGGCCAACGACACCGGCAGGGTCGCGCCCCCCGCGAGCCAGAAGAGGTCGCCGGCGCCGATGACCCCAGGTGTCGCGACGTGGCCGAGGCCGCCGAGCGGCGGCAGCAGCACGCCGAGGCCCAAGGCCAACGCCGCCGGTCGCTCGCGCCCGGCCGCCGCCAGCACGCCCACCGTGGGCCACGGCGCGACCATGGTCACCGCCGCCAGCGCCACCCAGCCGCCCAGCCGCCGGGCCCAACGCGCGCCAGCCCGCCCCTCCGCCACCAGCCACAACGCCGCCGCGCCGCCCAGTGCGTCGGCGATGCGCCCGGTGGCGAGCGCGCTCAGGACCGTCACGCTGACGCCACACAGCGCGCCCACCCACGGCATCCCGCGCTGGGCGCCCAGCGCCCCGTACCCCACCGCCGACAGCAACAAGCACGCGAACACCGCCAGCAGCGGCGCCAGCGTGGGCGGCGCGAGGATGTGGGCGGCCGCGGGGACCAGGGCGGGCACGAGGTTGTGGAACAGGGCGATCAACGAGGCCCCGCCGCCATCGAGGAGGAGCGCGCCGTCGACCGGCGAGGTGCCGGTGGTGACGTTGTGGGCCACCGTCCAGCCCACGCCGTTCACCAACAAGAGCGGCGTCGCGATCAGCGGCTTGGCGGTCGCGGCGATGCCGGCCGCCAGCACCGCGGCACCCAGACCGGCGCGAGCGCCCGCGGCGAAGTTGGGGCCCATCGCCTACGCGACTTGGGGGACGACGGGCTTGAGCGACTCGACCAACGCCTCGAAACTGTCGCCGTCCAGGGTTTCCTTGTCGAGGAGCACCTGCGCCACGCCGTCGAGCACGTGCCGGTTCTGCACGAGGATCTCCCGCGCCTGCTTGTAGGCCTGGTCGAGCAGCGCGGTCACCTCGCCGTCGATGCGCTCTGCCGTGGCTTCCGAGAAGTCGCGCTGTCGCGACTGCCCACCGATGAACGGCTGCTCGGCCACCGCGCCCCACGACACCACGCCCAGGCGGCTCATGCCGT
Organism: uncultured Klebsiella sp.; assembly: GCA_964359125.1. Lineage (GTDB taxonomy): Bacteria > Myxococcota_A > UBA796 > UBA796 > SXON01 > SXON01. The sequence continues at coordinate 1,827 of CAYHRZ010000757.1, forward strand.
AGTCGCACACCATGGCCCGGGCAAGTTGCGTTGCCTTCTTGATGTCGTCGTAGGCGCCGGTGCTGATCTCGCCGAACGCCACCTCCTCGGCGGCCCGCCCACCCAGCATGTGGGCCAGCATCGCGACCAGCCGGGTGCGGGTGGTGACCCGGTCCTCGCTGGGCAGGTACTGCGTGACGCCCAGGGCCCGGCCCCGGGGAACGATGGTGATCTTGTTGACGGGATCGGACTCGGGGATGATCCGGGCCACCAGGGCGTGACCGGTCTCGTGGTACGCAACGAGGCGCTTCTGCTCGTCGGAGAGCACCATCGAGCGTCGCTCGGCGCCCATCGCCACC
>CAYHRZ010000758.1:0-2159 GCA_964359125.1 uncultured Klebsiella sp.
CGAGGCCCACCACCAGCGCCGTGGCCCAGGGCACGATGGGCATCGTCCACCGCGCGCGGACCTGGGCCTCCGGGTTGCTGCGGAGCTCGTCGAAGCCCGGCCAACCCCGCGCGGCGATCCACTGTCCCTCGCGCTCCACCAGGGTCTCCGGCCCGACCGTGCCCTCGCGGATCATCACCTCCAGCTCGTCGAGGGGTACGAGGCGCTCCTCGCCGTGCAGTTGGACGCGGACGATCACGGTGTCTACGGTTCCCGCATTCCACATATCCGAGGCCAGTCCATGAACCGCGACGAGATCGCCCTGGGTGCCAGCCACCTCCGCTGTTTCCCGCTGCCGGGCACGGTGCTGATGCCCGGCGCACCGCTACCCCTGCACGTCTTCGAACCCCGCTACCGCGCCCTGGTGGCCGACGCGCTGGCGGGCGACCGCCTGCTTGCCGTGCCGCAGATCGCCGAGGGTCAGGAGCACGCCCACCTCGACCGTCCCCGGCTGCTGCCGTACGTGGCCGTGGGACGGGTCGCGATGCACGAGGAACTCCCGGACGGTCGCTACAACATCGTGGTGGAGCCGGTCGCCCGGGCGCGGCTGGGCGACGAGTTGATCGGTGACGAGCCCTACCGTCGTTTCACGGCGGAGTTGCTGGTCGACACCGACAACGACCGGGGGCCGTTGGCACGCGTCGGGCAACGCGTTCTCCGGCTCCTCGTGGCGATCCCCGCCTTCGCCAAGGCGCCCGAGCGGGTGCGGAAGGCACTGGTGACCATGAACCCCGAGTTCCTGCCGCTGGCGGTGGCGCCGATGGTCCTGCGCGAGACGGCGGAACGGCAGGCCTACATCGCCGAGAACAGCGCGCTGGCGCGGGCGCAGATGCTGGAGCAGGCGCTGCTCACCCGGCTCGCCGAGGGTCGGGGGGTGGTGGCGGAGGCTTAGGGCGTGTCTCGGGCGGTCCCGCCGCGTCGACCGGGCCCGCCTCGGTGCCGTCGCAGGCGGGTTCGACGACGTGACGGCAACCCCTCGCGGCGCTATCCTCTCCCCATGGCGCAGCCCTCCCGCACGTACCCGGTCGACCTGCCCGAGGAGACGACGCGGGATCGCGCGGATGCCTCGGTCGTCGCCGAGCTTCGTGTCCTGTGGGTGATCGAGGCGGTCAGGAAGGGGCGCATCAGCACCGGGCGCGGGGCGCGGTTCCTGGGGATGCCCCTCGCTCGGTTCCTCCGTGAGGCGAGCGCGCGCGGCCTCGCCGTGCTGGATGCGGAGCCCGGAGAGGTCGAGGCCGAGGTGGGCTCCCGGGCGTGATCGTTGTCGCGGACTCGTCGCCCCTGATCTACCTCTCGGTACTCGGAAGGTTGGAGGTGCTGCGCGGGCTCTACGGCACGATTCTGGTGCCCCGCGCGGTGTACGACGAGGTGGTCGTTGCGGGCGAGGGCGAGCCGGGAAGTCGTGAGGTCGCTTCGGCGGGCTGGATCGACGTTCGGGACGTGGTGATCGACGAGTCCTGGGCCGCTCTCGAGGCCCGGCTCGATCCGGGCGAGGCTGCCGCCATCGTGCTGGCGTTGAAAGTCGGAGCCGACCTGCTCGTGGTCGATGATCGCGCGGGTCGCCGTGAGGCCACCGCCGCCGGCCTTCGGATTCACGGCACGCTCGGAGTCCTCGTCGAGGCGCGCCGAAGCGGGCTGTTGCAGGCGCTCCGCCCCGAGATCGACGCGCTCGTGGCGGCGGGGTTCCGAGTCTCCGAGCGCGCGAGGGTCGAGGTGCTCGCCCTCGTGGGCGAGTGACCTGTTCGCTCCCGTCGCGTCGACCAGGCCCGCGGGGGTCGGTGGCCAGCACCCGCGACGACTCCGGAACACCGTCCACCCCCCGCGTCACCTCGCGGGGGCGGCCGTAGGCGTCGCGGTCCAGCCACGAGGTGAGGACCGACTCGCTGCCGTCGGAGACCGCCGCCGTCTCCAGGTGGCCCTGAAGGCCCCACCCCACCCAACCGAGCAACCACGAGACCGGGAGACCCCGTTGACGAATTCGGGGCGCGTTCACAGGTGAGCGTTCGATTCGCCGCGGAGCGGAAGGATCCGGTCTTTCGACGGGTCCGGACTACCCGGCGGGCGGCTCCCCCGGCAACACGCTGAACACCGCGCTCATCCCCGCCTCCTCCACCGACCAC
>CAYHRZ010000759.1:0-2153 GCA_964359125.1 uncultured Klebsiella sp.
ACGTGGCTTGCTGGCAAACTGACATGAGCGCTCGCCGCGAGGCGGCGGCGGTTCGGGCGCGGAACGAGGCGTCCGAGCGGGCCCAGGGCGAACTCCGCGGCCTGCTCGACGCCCTTCCCGACTGCGTGATCGTGTGTGCGGCGGGCGACGTGGCCTACGCCAACGCGGCTGCCCTGGCCGCCTTCGGCGACCCAGCGGCCATCGCCGAGGTGGCCGCGCGGTTGCGCTCGGCGGCGGGTGCCAGCGCGCCCGTGACGGTGACCACCCGGGCGGGCGTGGACGCCACCTGGGAAGTGGCGCCCCCGGTCGTCGTGCGGTGGGACGACATTCCCGCCGAGGTGGTGGTGGCCCGTGACCTCAGCGTGCGCGTCCGGATGGAGGGTCAGCTGCGCAACGCGGAGCGGGTGGTGGCGCTCGGCGGGCTCGCGGCGGGCTTGGCCCACGAGATCAACAACCCGCTCACCTACGTGATCGGCAACTTGGAGCTGGCCCAGCAGGGCGTGGGCGACGTGTCTGAGCGCGTGTCGCGAGCCCTCGGTGGTGCGGTGCGCGTGCGGCAGGTGGTGGCACAACTACGCGCCATGGCCAACCCCGCGGCCGGCGAGCTGCTGCCCTCCCCGATCCACCCCGCCATCGACGGGGCGCTCGCGCTGGCGGGTGGCATCGGGCTGCCGACCGCGCGCGTGTACCGGGACGTGCGTCCCGAGGCCTTCGTGCTGGCGAACCCGGTGTGGCTCGGGCAAATCCTCGTCAACCTCGTCAACAACGCTCTCCAAGCCATGGCCTCGATGCCCCCCGAGGCCCGCGGCCTCGCGTTTCGCGCCTTCCTGGCCGGCGACGGCACCGTGGCCCTGGAAGTGGAGGACCGCGGCCCGGGCATTCCCGCGCACTTGCTGGCGCGGGTGTTCGAGCCGTTCACCTCGACTCGCCTGCAAACCGGCGGTTCGGGACTGGGGCTGTACATCTGTCGCGAGCTTGCCGGGCGCATGGGCGGCAACCTCACCCTGCTCCGCTCGGCCCCGACGGGGACCTGCTTCCGCTTGTCCCTCCGCGGGGCGCCACCGGTGGAGCCGGCCTCGGAGTCGTCGTCGGCCGAGGATCCGCTCCCGGTGGAGATGCCGGTTCGCCGCGGCCGCGTGCTGGTCGTCGACGACGAACCGGGCCTGGGCGAGGTCATGAAGAGCTACCTCTTGCACCACGACGTGCGCGTGGAAACCAGCGGCGCGGCGGGCGCGCTGGCGCTGGCGGACGGCGACTGGGACGCCATCGTGCTCGACGTCGTTCTGCCGGACCGATCCGGGATCGAACTGTGGCAAGATCTCCACCGCTCCGACCCGAATGCCGCCCAACGCGTGTGCTTCGTGACGGGAGGGTCGCTCACGCCCGATATCTCGACCTTCCTCATGGCGTGTACCAACACGTCCCTGGTTAAACCCTTCGATTTCCGCGAGTTGGTCGCCCGGGTCGACGCGATCGTGAACCTTGGGCCTCGCAGTGAGCGGGCGAACGCGTAAGCTGGGTTGATGCTGCTGCTGACTGCCTGCGCACCGCCCGAGGCGGCCTCCGCCGCCTTCTCCGACGCCGCGGTGGCGGCCTTCGCCGCCTTCGACGGTGAGGAGTCGGCCCTGGCTGAGGCCTTCGCCGACCTGGAGGTCCTCGTCGACGAGGAGACCGAGCCCACCGCCGGCGACTACACGCAGCGATCGCTGTCCCCCGAGCCGCTGCCCGCCGCCGCCGCCGAGGGCATCGAGCACCCGGACCGGGACCCGGCCGACGCCTTGCCCGTGGCCTTGGCCTGGCTCTCGCCCCACCCCCTGTCGGGACACGACGCCATCGCCCTGCTCGACGACCTCACGCCCGTGGAGCCCAACTCGCCGTCGTACTACGACCGGGTGTTCGACGAGGGCGGCGACTGCTACCCGGCCTGCCCCTTCTTGCGGACCACCAACCAGGTGACCCGCGAGAACGTGCTGATGAGCGTGACACACGAGTTGAAGAAGGACTTCCGGGCGCTCTCGCTGGCCGACGGGCGTGGGGCACGCGCCTCGCGGGGGTGGATCGAGGTGCCCGGCTACGACGTAGACGGTCGCGCCACCATCCAGCAGAGCTACGCCATCGAGGCCTGGATTGACCGCGAGGGTCAGTCGCTGCGC
>CAYHRZ010000760.1:0-2152 GCA_964359125.1 uncultured Klebsiella sp.
GACGCTGGTCGGCGGACTCGGTGGGAGCGCGCTCGGCGGCACGTTTGCGGACCGCATGCGACGGCGCGGTAACGGCGGGCGGATGCGCTTCGCGGCCGGGGCGGCCCTGTGCTGCGCCGCAGCGTGGGCGGCCTTGCTCCTTGCGCCAAGTTTCGGCTGGGCCGTCGCGGCGCTGGTGCTCCTGTGCGCAGGTGCGCTGGTGTGGCTCGGGCCCGCCCTGGCCGACCTCGCCGAGTTGGTGGATCCCGCGGAGCGCGGCAGCGCCGTGGGGGTGTACTACCTGGTGGTGAACCTCGTCGGGTACGGCCTTGCGCCTCCGTTGCTCGGGTTGCTCGCGGACCGCGCCCCCGGGGAACAGGCGGCACGGCTGGGCGCGGCGCTGGTCGCGTGCCCCGTCGTGTGTTGCATTGCAGCACTGGTGCTGTGGACGGGCGCGGCACACCGCGAGGGCGTGGACTACCGGCGGCGGCGCCTGGACGCGGCCACGGCGAGCACCATGAGCGGCGGGAAGATGCCCGTGGCACAGAGGCAGCTGTTCGATGCCTCCTCCACCTCGTCGGCCGCGTCGGCGGCGGCTTCCTCGGCGCCCTCGGTGCTGGGCGGGTCGTAGTCCGGCTCGGGACAGCCCTCGGCACCCTCCTCCATGCCCTCGGAGCATACCGGGAAGTAAGCGCGCATCTCGGGCGCGTCCTCGATGTAGGCCTGCTGCCAGTAGCGGGTGAAGCCGCTGGCGTAGAGCACCAGGTCCTGGTCGATCTCCCCGGCCTGCCCTCGCAGGGGTATGCGCGCGAGGTTGGCGTTGTCGACCCCGCCCGAGAAGCCCAGGGCCACCAGCGTCTCGCTCTCGATGGGGCCGTCCGGCGGCAGGGGGTCGCACACGCCCTGCGGGGAGTTGAACTCCAGCGTCCAGCCGGCGCGGCCGCCGCGGTCCGCCGAGGCGTAGGTGAGGCCGAAGAGAGCCTCGTAGCCACTGGCGAGGTCGTCGAAAGCACCGTCGCCGTCGTTGTCGCCGAGGATGCAGTCTTCCTCGACGGGCACCGAGGGGTAGTTGGCCACCGCCAGCGCGCCGGCGGCCATGGTGGTGATGCCGTAGACGAGGATGTCCTGTTGTCCCCCGGCGGCGGTGGCGCCCAGCCGCACCGGCAGCACCACCTCCTCGCCGGCGTACCGCACCTGGATCGGTGACAACCACGCCCTGGACTGGGTTTCTTCCAGGGCCTCCGGAGTCACCCGCGCCACGAGGAAGCGGGCGCCACCCCCGATGGCCTCGGCCAGGAGTTCGCGCGCACCCGTCGGCAGCGCGTAGCCATTGGTGCCGAGCCAGGCGTCCAGGCCGCCCACCCCCGTGGCATCGACCAGGGCCAGTTCGTACTCCCCGGCGGTGAAGTGCTCGGCCGTGGTGCCACCGGCGAAAGCGGAGCTGCCCAGACCCCCGCCCTGGTAACTGCCCGAGTCGGAGGTGGACTGTTGCTCGAAGCTCGCGGCATCGTCGCTGCCGCCGCAGCCCGACGAGCTGCCCGGGCCGTACTCCACCCACCCGCTGTCGCCCGGCACCCAGAGCACGTCGCTGCAGGCGTAGCGAACCTGCCGCGGCGCGGTGTAGGCATCGATGCGGTCCAGCGCGGCGCGGTCCACGACGGAGACGTCGGCCGTGGTGACCGTCCCCGGCACCGGGATCACCAACCCGAAGTCCGATACCGCGCCCTCGAAGTCGTTGGCGAGGGTGAGGACGGTCTGCCCGTTCTCGATGGCGACGACCACCTGGCTGTCGCGGTTGGTCACCGCGCCCGGGTCGGTCGAGACGTAGGTACCGCAGAACGCGTCGGCGCGGGGGGTGGCGAGTAGCGCCAGGAATAGGATGTTCACGAGCTCCTCCGGTGGAGTGCCCTGACCCGGACGCGACGGTAGCGGCGGCTCCGGCGGACCGTCAAGCGGATTGTGACCACGTGGACGCGACGGGGGAGTTGCGGCCGCGCGCGAGGCGGTGGAATAGTCGCGCGCAACTTGGGAGGAGAACCATGCGCACGATCACCCTCTCCGCCGTCGTCGTGGTCGCGAGCCTCGCCTGCGCCGGCAGCACGCAGGACTGCGACGAGGGCGAGGTGTACGACGACGGTCGCTGCGTGGACGACGCCAGCGACCCCTTCGCCGA
>CAYHRZ010000761.1:0-2145 GCA_964359125.1 uncultured Klebsiella sp.
CTCATCGACCTTGCCGACCTGCCTGGCGAACTCCGGGGCGATGCCAGCGGCGGCAGCGGTTCCAGCTGCCCCTTCGTGCTGCCCGAAGAGGGCGTGGACCTCGAGCAGGTGGACCGCGGCCTCACCGAGCAAGCCCTCGCGCGCACCGGCGGCAACCAGTCCGCCGCGGCGCGACTCCTCGGCATCAGCCGGTACGCCCTGCGCTACCGGATGGAGAAGTTCGACCTCAGGTAGCTCGAACCGGGTCCTGCGCGGGCGGCAATTCCACCAGGAAGGCGGCCCCCGGAAGCGTGCCCGTGGTCAGCGAGATGCTCCCGCCCATGGCGCCGACCAGCTTGCGACAGATCGCCAGCCCCAGGCCCGTGCCGCGGGTCCGCGTTGTGAAGAAGGGCTGGAACAACTTCGCCGCCACCTCGCTCGAGATGCCGCGACCATCGTCGTTGACCACCAACTGGCCGCTGCTCAGCGCCAGGCGGACGCTCCCCCTGCCGTCGGTGGCCTGCGCCGCGTTGAGCACCAGGTTCAAGAGCACCTGGTAGACGAAGTTCGCGTCGCCCTGGGCGTGCCCGGATCCCGACACCGTCAGCTTCGACTCGGGGTACTCGCGCGCGACGACCTCGCACACCGACCGCGCGAGCTCGCCGAGGTCCACCGGCATCGACTTCGGCGCCACCGGCCGCGCGAAGTCCAAGAGGTCCGTCACCAGGGCATCGAGGCGCCGGACCTGGGCCTCGACCTTCTCCATGATCGCCTTCCGCGAGTCGGTGGGGGGCATGGACCGTGAGATCACCTGGATGGCGCCCGAGATCCCGGCGAGCGGGTTTCGCAGCTCGTGGGCCACGGCGGCCGAGAGGGCGCCGAGGTGGGCCAGCGATTCCGCGCGCACGAGCCGGGCCTCGTTGGCGATGGCCTCGGTGAGCTCCTCGACGTGCACCAGCACGCGGGCGTGCGGGTGGTCCAGCGGGATGAGCGAAACCCGGAAGTTTCGCTCCACCCCCGACACCCGCGCGTCGACCCGGGTCAGCGTGATCTCGTGCCCCGTCCGCAGGGCGCGGTCCATCGCCTCCGCCAGCTCACCGGCCCGTACCAGCGGCGCCGGCAGCGCCTCGTACCAGGGTCGACCAATCACCTCCACGTCGCCGAACACCCGTGCCGACGGGCGCGTGGCGGCCGCCACCCGCCCGGTCTCGTCCAGGATGAGCACCGTCACGGGCATGTGCGAGACGATCAGCTCCTGGAGGCTGCGCACCTCGCGCGCCTCGCGACGCTCCACGTAGGTGCCGTTCATGATCGCGAGGTCGAGGTCGCACACCCGCCCGACCGCGTGGCAGGTGGCGGCGGCCGTGGCGGGGTCCTCCCACGCGAACTCGCACAACTGGCCGCGCACGACGTTCATCGCCGTGACCATGTAGCGAGACTCCAGCCCCACCTCGACGTGCACGCGGCCGATGCGCTCCCGGCGCTTGAAATAGGCCTCGTCCCAGGGCCCCGTGAGCAGTTCCTCCAGCCACTGCAGCAGCGTGACGCGCAACCGCTCGACCTGGGCGTCGTCGTTGAACACCCGAGCCGCGCCGGGGAACGCCATCGCCTTGGCGTAGAAGCGCTCCGTCACCTCCTCGGCGCGGCCCCGAACGCGGGTCCAGAGACGCCGCAGCGCTTCCTCGTCGGCCGGGCCGAAGTCGAGCCAGGCACGCAACTCGCGGAGGGTGTCCATGCGCCCCTCTTTCGCCCTCCGCCGGTCACCGCGCAAGCGTGGGTATTCCCACACCCACCGGGTGTAGCCCCCCACCGACCGAGGCCAGAACTCGGTTGTTTGCCCGATACTTTCGCTGGCACGGCGGTTGCAGTGACCTCCGCTGCCTGGAGTGTTGCCACCGATGAGCGCGCACCGAACCGACTACGACGACGACATCGTCCGCAAGTTCATCACCGCAACGGTCCTGTGGGGCGCGGTGGGCATGCTGGTGGGCGTCATCATCGCCCTCCTGCTGGCCTGGTGGCCGGCCAACCTCGGCCTACCGTGGACGACGTTCGGTCGGCTCCGCCCTCTGCACACCAACGCGGTGGTCTTCGCCTTCGCCGCCAACGCGCTCTTCGCCGGCATCTACTGGTCCATGCAGCGCCTCTGCAAGGTCCGGATGTTCA
>CAYHRZ010000762.1:0-2137 GCA_964359125.1 uncultured Klebsiella sp.
ATCGCCTTCGCCATCCGCTCGACCGCGTCCCGCGTCTCGAGCAGGAACGGCATCTTCCTGGTGTTTTTCGCCGTCATCTCGGACTTCACGAAGCCAGGGTGAATGCTGCTGACGAAGATTCCCAGTGGCTTCACGTCCAGCCGCAGCGCCTCGAGGAAGGTGGTGAGAAAGGCCTTGCTGCCGCAGTAGCCGCCGAATCGCGGCAGGCCGTTGAACGCCGCCAGCGAGCTGATCCGCATCGCCGGGAAGTGGGAGGACCACGTGCTCCTGGCGAAGCTGGCGCGGGAGCACGCGCCGGGCGCGGGGCCGTAGGTGCGCGACCACGGTGGCGACGTGCTGCGCTTCGTGTTGTTGCGCGGCGTGGGGCTCTTGTACGTCGTCGCCTTCGCGATCGTCGTCAACCAGGGGCCGCTGCTCCTCGGTCACGACGGGCTCACCCCGATCGACCTGTTCCTGGACCGGGTGAAGGACAACCTCGGCCCCGAGGCTCTCACCCGCCTGCCCACGCTGTTCTGGCTGGACGACAGCGACTTTGCCCTCGCCGCCACCGGCTGGCTGGGACTGGTGCTCGCCGTGGCGACCCTGCTCGGGGTCAGCAACGCGGTGGTGCTCGCCGTGCTGTGGGTGCTGCACCTCTCGGTGGTAAACGCGGGGCAGGACTGGTACGGCTACGGCTGGGAGACGCTGCTGTGCGAGGTCGGCTTCCTCGCGATCTGGCTGGCGCCGCTCACCCGGTGGGGCCCGCGGGCGCTCCCCTCGCCGCACCCGCTCTGGCCCTGGGCCTGGCGCTGGCTGGCCTTCCGCATCATGCTCGGCGCCGGCCTCATCAAGCTGCGGGGCGACGACTGCTGGCAGGATCTCACCTGCCTGGTGTGGCACTACGAGACGCAGCCCAACCCGCACCCGCTGTCGATCCTCTTCCACTGGGCGCCGACCTGGTTCCACCAGGCCGGGGCGCTGTTCAACCACGTCGTCGAACTGGTGGCACCCTGGTTCTTGTTCGGGCCACGCCGGTTGCGCGCGGTGGCCGGGGTGCTCATGGTGCTCTTCCAGGTCGTCCTCATCGCCTCCGGCAACCTCGCGTTTCTCAACTGGCTCACGCTGGTGGTCTGCCTCGCGGCCTTCGACGACGGCCACCTGTCGCGACTGTTGCCCCGCCTCGGTGCCTGGCTCGTGCCCACCCCGCGCAACCGCTACGACACCGTCCCCGCCGTGGTGATCGCGCTCCTCATCGGGTGGCGATCCGTCCCGGTGGTCCACAACCTCTTCTTCGCCGAGCGGCAGGCCATGAACCGCTCCTACGACCCGCTGCACCTCGTCAACACCTACGGCGCCTTCGGCTCGGTGGGCAACGAGCGCTTCGAGGCCGTGATCCAGGGCTCCACCGACGGGGCGACGTGGAAGGACTACGAGTTCCCCTGCAAGCCGGGCAGCGTGTCGCGACGACCGTGTTTGATCACCCCCTACCACCTGCACCTGGACTGGCAGATGTGGTTCGTCCCCTTGCAGGGGGTGAGCCAGCACGTGTGGATTGTCCACCTGCTGGAGAAGTTGCTCCGCGGCGACGCCCTCGCGCTCGACGCGATGTCGCACAACCCCTTTCCCGCCGCACCCCCGTCGCAAGTGCGCGTGGCGCGGTACCAGTACCACTTCGCCGACCGGGGCAGCGCCGACTGGTGGACACGCGAGGCCAAGGGTTTGTACATCCGGCCGATCTCGCTGGACGACGCGGTCCTGGCGGCGGTGTTCGAACAGGAGGGGTGGCGACGGGAGGGGTGGTGAGCCGCCGGGGAGGCTCGGCATGATGAAGCGCGCGACGGAGGCGGGCGGGGCGGCCGGCGCCTACTCGCAGCCTGCACTCCCGGTACAAGTGAACACCGCGTCGCGCCCGAACTCGTAGGGCGTGGCGAACGCCGCGCCGTCGACGTCGGAGAGGACCCCGCCGTCGGTGAGGTTGTCGATCCAGTCGCACCGCGACGAGCCCAGGGATTCCCGGGACCCCGCCAACCAGGCCCCCGCGCCCCTGGTCGCGACGTTCCCGCTCACGTGGTCGACGACCAGGTCGACGCCGTTGCTGTCGGTGCACTGCACCGTGCTGGCCGCCTCCACGTGGAGGCCGCCGCCGTACCATGCCCGG
>CAYHRZ010000763.1:0-2136 GCA_964359125.1 uncultured Klebsiella sp.
GCTGGTGCGCGTGCGCCTGCGCCCCGTGGGACGCCTGCACCCCGTCCGCGCAGGGACGATGTTCCGCGAGCCGGCCCGGCGCGGTGTCGACTTGCGCGGTTTGCTCGCCCGGTCGGGACTGTCGACCGTCCGCCTGGGTGACGCGGCGCTGGCCGACGACGACACGGCGGTGCTCGTGAACCGGGGGAGCGCCACGCCGCGGCAGCTTCGGCTACTGGTGCTGGCGGTGAGCGACCGTGTTCGCGTCGCGACGGGTGTGGAGCTCGAAGAACGACTACTGGCCCCGGGTCGGGGCGGGAGGGTGTGATGGTGGACAAGACCAGTGCCCGGGTGGGCGTGCTGATGGGTGGGATCTCGCCCGAGCGGCCGATCTCGATGAAGTCCGGAGCGGCCGTGTCGAAGGCGCTGCGGTCCCGGGGGTGGACGGTGGTCGACATCGACGTCGGGCGGGATCTCCCGGCGCAGTTGCTCGCGCACCGGGTGACACACGCCTGGCTCGCCCTGCACGGTCCGCTGGGCGAGGACGGCTGCGTCCAGGGCCTGTTGGAGGTGATGCGCGTGCCTTACACGGGGTCCGGGGTGCGGGGCAGCGCCATCGCGATGGACAAGATCGCCACCAAGCGCTGCCTGGCGGGCCTCGGCATCCCGATGGCCAGCGACCGCGTGTGGCGGCGCGGCGACGCCTTCCCCGATGACGTCCGCTTCCCGCTGATGGTGAAGACGCCCGAGGGCGGCTCCACGCTTGGCATCCGCAAGGTGCACGACGCGGCGGAACTCGAGGCGGGCCTCCTGTACTGTATGGAGTTCGGCGGCGAGGTGCTCCTGGAGCAGTTTGTGGAAGGCTACGAGATCACCGTCGCCGTGCTCGAGGGCTCGGCCCTGCCGGTGGTGAAGATCGAGCCCCTGCACGAGATCTTCGACTTCGAGGCGAAGTACGACAAGGGCAAGACCCGCTATGTCGTCCCTGCTCCGATCCCGGCCTCGGTTGCCGAGAGTGCCTCGTCGTATGCCAAGATCGCCTACGATACGCTCGGTCTCAGCGGGGTCGCCCGTGCCGACTTCATCGTCGACGCCACGGGCGTGCCCTGGTTCCTGGAAATCAACACCCTGCCTGGCATGACGGAAACGTCGCTCTCGCCCATGGCGGCCCGCGAGGTCGGCATGAGCTTCGAGGACCTGGTGGAACGCCTCCTGGCCGGGGCTCGCTGTCACGTTCCCGACTTCGGGAAACCAGGCTGATTCCCGGCCCCGCGCGGGCCTAAAAAAAGTCGTCCTCTTGCCTTGTCAAGATGTCGCGAATCCGGTAAATCTTCCGCAAGGCTTCCCAACCGTGCAACGCTACCTCCGGCCCCTGCTCCTTGCCCTCGGCGCCCTCGCCGCGTGCGGAGCCGCGGCCTGGTTGTTCGGGTGGTCGCCGCACGTCCGGTACGAGCACCTCCGCATCGTCGGCGCCTCGCGCGCCGCGGTGGCCGAGTTGCGCCACCTGGCCGACCTGCCACTGGGCGAACCCCTGGTCCTCCTGGATCTCGACGCGGCGGCGGCGGGCGTGTCGCGACACCCCTGGGTCGAGTCGGCCGAGGTGCGCCGGTCGTTCCCCGACACCGTGGTGGTGGTGGTGCGGGAGCGGCAGCCGGTGGCGATCGTCTTTGTCGACGGCCTGTTCCTGGTCGACGACTCGGGCGAGCCCTTCGTCCGCGCGCGGCCCGGAGATCTCGATCACCCCTACCTCACCGGCATCTCACCGGCGCTGGCCGAGGCGCAGCCCGAGGTGGCCAGGAGGGTGATTCGCGAGGGGCTTGCTTGGCTGGGCGTGCTCCAGGCCGAGGGCGGCGTCCCCGAGGCCGACATTTCCGAGCTCAACTTCGACTCGCAGTCGGGCTACACCCTGGTCCTCCGCAACGGCGGCGAGGTCCTGCTCGGCTTCGCCGACCGAGGGCGCGCCGCCCGCCTAGCCCTGCTCGCGCAGAACGGGGTGGATCTCTCCCGTCCCCAACGCATCGACCTCGCCTCCGAGCGCCTCGCGGTGGTCACGCCGCTCTGACGCCCCCCCCCCGCCGTCCCGCCCTTCAACCCGCCCGCTCTCTCTCCCCAACCCCGCCCCGGTCCAACCGGACAGCTCCCCGCAGAGGTTTCCCA
>CAYHRZ010000764.1:0-2127 GCA_964359125.1 uncultured Klebsiella sp.
CTGCGGCACCCCGAAGACCACCATGATCCCGTCGCCGAGGAACTTGTCGAGGGTGCCGCCGTGCTTGAACACGATCGCCACGAGTTCGCCGAAAACGAGGTTGAGCATCTCCACCACCCGCTCCGGACGCTCGTGCGCCGTCAGGGGCGTGAACTCGCGGATGTCGACGAACATCGCCGTCGCGAGGCGACGACTCCCGCCCAGGGACATGGCGCCCGGCTGCGACGCCACGAAGTCGGCCACGTTGGCAGACAGGTACTTTCGGTAGTGGGCACGCTCCCGCTCGGACTCTTGCTTGGCGAGGGTGTCGAAGGCGTTGCGGATCGAGTCCTTCCGCAGGAGGAACGCCATCCCCGCGAGCAGCATGCCCACCACGGCCATGAAGGTGACGATGGTGTACTGGTCGCTCATCCCCACCGCGCGCGCGCCGTACACCGCGTTGTCGCTCACCTCTACCAGTCCCTTTTCCACGATGTACGTGAGCAGCCCGAGCCGCTGGGCCGCAGCGAGGAACCCGGCGAAGAGCGTGACGAACACGCTGCCGGTGAGCGCGCTCAGCAGCATGAACATCGCGTAGAGCACCGGTGGCAGCGGCGCGAGGAGCGTCTCGTAGGCCCCCGAGTAGTTCAGTAGCCCGCTGGCCGAGAACGCGGTCACGAAACTGACGTCGACCACCGCCGCCGCGTAGCGCATCCCGCGACCCAGCCGGTTCCGCCGGGCCAGCGCCCACACCAGGATCGCGAAGGCAAACGCGACGGCGAACGCGGTCGACGCGAAAACCATCGCCTCCACCGTGTTGCTCCCCCAGTTGGCCAGCAGCGCCAAGCCGCCGACCAGGCCGAAGGCGATGCGCAGGGAGGCGGCAACGCGCTCGGAGCGGCGGCTGTCGTCTTCCACCAGCGCGGCCACGTCGGCGGGCAGGTGCCGCCGGTGAACCAGCCAGTTCTCTTCCAGGACCATGGTTTCGGTCAGCGTAGCACGGTCAACCGGCGCTCCCGCCCAGTTGCCGGGCCAGGCTACCCAGCCCCGCCGCCGCCGCGTCCTCGGCCACCCGGGCGCGAGCGGCCGCGTCGCCGGCCAGGGTCGCCGCGAACCAGCGAGCGGTGAAGGCCGCCTCCGGCTCGCCGAGGCGGTCGGCCTGCGTCGCGAGCGTGGACAGGCTGTCCACGGTCGACTCACCGCGCACCCCCCGCAGGTAGGCTAGGTACACCTCGTTGAGCACCTCGCCCCGGTCCCAGCCGCTGTCGCGCGCGAGGTCCCGAGACTGCTCGAACGCCGCCCAGGCCCGAGGGTGGTCGCCCATTCGGAAGTAGGTGTCGCCGATGTTGTGCAGGTTGATCACCTCGCCGCGGCGGTAGCCCAGGCCTCGCCGCAACTCCAGCGAGCGCCGGAACTCGGCGAGCGCCTCCTCGGGGCGCCCCTCGTCGAGCAAGGCGATGCCGATGTTGTTGACGATGCGCCCAACCAGCACCCGGTCGCCCGCGCGCTCGGCGTGCGGCAGGGCCTGCCGCAAGAGGACCAGGGCGGCGGGGTTGTCGCCCTTGCGCAGGGCGTGGTTGGCCAGCCCCAGGACCATGCGCGCGGCGAGGTCTCCCCGGGAGCCGGCCACGTCGAGGCCTTCCGCGTAGATGCGCCGCGCCTCGTCGGCGTCGCCCTCGTCGTGGATCACCTCGCCGAGGGCCTCCAGGCACTGCACGCGGAGACCGAGGTCACCGACCCGCCGGGAAATCCGGACCGCGTCCTCCACGTTGGCCCGGGCCACCGCCAGTTTCCCCCGCCCCGCGTAGAGCCGGCCCAGGCCCAGCAACGCGCGCGCCTCGCAACTACGCGGCCCGCCGTCGCTGGCGATGTCCAGGGCCACCGAGAACATGCGCTCGGCGCCGGGCAGGCCCAGGAGCGCCGCCACCTCGCCGGCGGAGACGTGCAACTCCGCCTCCACCCCTTCCGCCTTCTGGTCCCTGGGGGCCGCGTCGTGCCAGGCGATGCCGCGCAGGAAGCAGTCCAGCGCGCGCTCGAAGAACTGCTGGTCCCGGTGGTCGCTACCGGCCCGCAGGATCGCGGCCACGGCGTCGGCCTGGCGCCCACCCGCTTGCAAGTGCTGGGCGTAGCTCTCGGCGACCGACTCGC
>CAYHRZ010000765.1:0-2126 GCA_964359125.1 uncultured Klebsiella sp.
CGACGAGTTGTACTTCAACCCCGCCAACCGCTTCGTGGCCGGGTTCATCGGATCGCCGGCCATGAACTTCCTCGAGGGCCTGGGCAGCGAGGTGGTGGGCGTGCGCCCGGAAGACGTGACCCTCGGCGACGGGCCCCACGCGGCCACGGTAGAGGTGGTGGAGCGGCTCGGTTTCGAGTCACACGTACACCTGCGACTGGGCGCAGAAACCCTCGTCGCCCGCGTGGAGGGCGTGGTCGCCACCGGGCCCACGCGGCTGGGATTCAAACGAACCCTGCGGTTTCACCGCAGCACCGGGGCGCGGGTGGAATGATCCTCCTCGCCGCCGCCGCCCTCGCCGGCGAGGTGACCCTCTGGCACGCCTGGCGCGGCGACGAGCGCGCGGTGCTCGACACGCTGGTGGACCAGTGGAACACGTCACACGCGGCCACGCCGGTCCAGGCGGTGTTCGTGCCCCACGAGTCGCTGGCCACCAAGGCCGAGGCGGCGATCCCGCACGGCAACGGGCCCGACCTCCTGGTGTTTGGCCACGACCGGGTCGACGACTGGGCCCGCCGCGGCCTGGTGCTGCCCGTGGACCCTGGCAGCGGCTTCCTCCCCGTGGCCACCGCCGCCCTCACGGTGAACAACACCGCCTACGGCTGGCCCCTGGCCTGCAAGTCACTGGCGCTGTACCGCAACGTGGAGCTGGTCCCCGAGGCCCCGGCCACCACCGACGCGATGGTGGCCGCCGCGCGTGCCGTCGCCACGCCGGGCGTGTACGGCCTCGCCTGGGAGGTGGCCAGCGCCTACCAGTCCGCGCCCTGGATGCACGGTGCTGGGGGCGCGGTGCTGCGCGACGGCGGGGTGGTCCTTGACCACCCCGGCAACGTGGCCGGCTTCCAACTCGTGCTGGAGCTGTTGCCCCTGGCCCCGCCGGACCCCTCGGGCGCCCTGGTCACCCAACTCTTCAACGAGGGCCGGGCGGCGATGGTGCTCAACGGGCCCTGGTTCCTCGGCGAGGTGGATCCCACCATCCGCTTCGCGGTGTCGCCGCTGCCGGTGGTGAGCAGCACCGGGCTGGCCGCGGCCCCCTATGTCACGGTGGAGAGCCTGCTCCTGGCCCGCGACAACGACGACGCCCGCGCCTTCGGGGCCTGGCTGGCGGGACCCGAGGCCGGGGCCGCGCGCCAGGCGCAGGGGCGACAGGTGGTAGCCCGCTCCGACGTGCCCAGCATCGACCCCGTGCTCGGCGCCTTCCGGGCGCAACTGGACCACGCCGTGGCCATGCCCACCTCGGCGGACTTCGCCCGTCACTGGGAGCCCCTCGCCCGTTCGCTGCGGCGCCTGGTGCGCGGGGCCGCCACCCCGGCCCAGGCCGCCGCCGAGGCCCAGACCGACTACGA
The DNA here is from genome assembly GCA_964359125.1 of uncultured Klebsiella sp. GTDB lineage: Bacteria > Myxococcota_A > UBA796 > UBA796 > SXON01 > SXON01. The sequence continues at coordinate 1,386 of CAYHRZ010000765.1, forward strand.
GATCGTGTCGCGACCGGCGCCGCCCGAGGCCAACCCCGTCCCCTGGATCGTCGCCCTGTCCCTCGGTGCCCTCGCGGCCGTTGCCCTGGCGTGGGGGGCCGCACGGCAAGTCAACTGGCGCCCCTGGGCCTTCGTACTACCGTGGTTGTTGCCCGCCTTCTCGGCGATGGTGCTCCTGGTGGTGTGTCCCTTCGCGGTGGGCGCCACCGTGGCCTTCTTCGAGACCGACGGGCAGACCTTTTCCTTCGTCGGCTTCGCGCACTTCCTCGACATCTTGCTGGCGCGCGACTTCCCGGTGTCGTCGCCGCTGTCGTTCTGGTCCACGCTGGTGGTCACGCTCGCGTGGACGACGGCCAACGTCGTGGCCCACGTGTCGATCGGGGTGGCCCTGGCGATGTTGCTACGCGAGCCCTGGGTGCGGATGCGGGGGGTGTTCCGGGCGCTGCTGATCTTGCCCTGGGCGGTCCCCTCCTACATCACCGCGCTCACCTGGAAGGGCATGTTCCACCGGCAGTTCGGCGCGATCAACGCCATTCTCACGGCGCTGGGGCTGGAGCCGGTGTCGTGGTTCGGTTCTTTCGCCACGGCGTTCTCCGCCAACGTGGCCACCAACACCTGGCTCGGTTTCCCGTTCATGATGGTGGTCACCCTCGGCGCCTTGTCGTCGATCCCGCGCGACCTCGAGGAGGCCGCCGAGGTCGACGGCGCCTCGTGGCTGGACCGTTTCCGCCACGTCACGCT
>CAYHRZ010000766.1:0-2119 GCA_964359125.1 uncultured Klebsiella sp.
GCCGACAAGGTCGCGCAGGCCATCGACTACAGCGCCGACATGTACGCCTTCGTCTTCGACCGCCTGGGGATGGCGGCGCCCGAGTAGGCGACGTTCACACTCCGAGGCGGCGCACCCAGGGAAGCCGCCGGTCGCGGCGTAGCAACTCCGCCACCAGCACCGACTGGAACATGGCGTGGGCGGCGGGGAGATCGTCGTTGAGGACGAGGTAGTCGTACTCCGGCGCCGCCGCGAGTTGCGCGTGGGACTGCTGCATCCGCCGGGCGATCACCTCCGGCGGGTCGCCCCGCGCGCGGAGCCGGGCCTCCATGCTCGCCACGCTGGGTGGGAGGATGAAGACACTCACCGCCTGGGGCATCTTGGCGCGAACCTGGCGCGCGCCCTGGACGTCGATGTCGAGCAGGATGCTGCGCCCCTCGGCCAAGGCCGTGGCGACCGGCGCCCGGGGCGTGCCGTAGGCGCGGTCGTAGACGCCCGCGTGTTCGAGCAAGTCGCCGGCCGCCACCATGGCCTCGTAGCGGTCGGGCTCGATGACCCAGTAGTCGCGACCGTTTTCCTCGCCTGGGCGCATGGCGCGGGTCGTGACCGACACGCTGAACTCGATGCCGGACATCGCGTCCAGGGCAGCGCGCAAGAGCGTGGTCTTTCCCGTGCCGGAGGCGCCGGAGACGACGAACAGCGCGCCGGTGGCCGGCGCGGTCCAGGTCGCGCGCAGGCTGTCGACCGGCGTCATTCGACGTTGGCCGCCTGCTCGCGCATGCGCTCCAGGACGCTCTTGAGCTCCACCACGCGCACGCTCACCGCCTGCTCGGTGGCCTTGCTGCCGAGCGTGTTGACCTCGCGGTGCATCTCCTGCAGGACGAAGTCGAGCTTGCGCCCGACTGGTTCGTCGAGGGCGAGGGCGTCGGCGAACTGGTCGCAGTGCGACGCCAGCCGGGCCAACTCTTCGCTGACGTCGGACTTGTCGGCGAGCAGGGCGGCCTCCTGGGCGATGCGGGTGGGGTCCACCTTGTCGCCCACGAGCCGCGACACCCGCTCGACGAGCCGGGCCTGGAGGCGGTCGATGACCCCCGCCATCGCGGCGTCGATCTCGCTGCACAGCCGCCGCATGTCGACCACGTGCCGGTCCAAGTCCCGCGCCATCGCCCGGCCCTCGGCGGCCCGCATGGTGGCGAGGTCCGCCAGGGCGCCAGCCACCGCGCCCTCGACCAACTCCCACTCGGCGAGGGCGTCGCCGTCGTTGTCGGTGGCGACGAGCACCCCCGGCTGGCCCAGCACGAAGCTCAGGGGCACCTCCGTGACGTCGCGCTGCAAGCGTCGCGACACCTCGGCGATGGCCAACCGGTACTGCTCCACCAGCTTCATGTCGGGCACGACCCGCGTCGCGCCCTCGGTGCAGGTCCTGCGGACACTGACCTCGAGGCGGCCGCGCTGGATCGCGTCTTTCGCGAGGTTACCGACCCGCGACTCGAAGGCGTTGTACTCGCGGGGCACGCGCACCTGCACGTCCCGAAACCGGTTGTTGACGCTCTTGATCTCCACCACCACCGCCACCGAGGCGGAGCTCGCCTCGCCGCGGCCGAAACCGGTCATGCTGTTCACGAGGCCACCACCCAGGTGCTGGCCACCCCACGCGCTGCGAAGGCCTCGGCGAGGGCCGCGGACAATTCTTCGTCGGCACCGTCGGCACACACCGGCCCCGGGCCGTAGTCGAGCGTGCGGACGACACGGGCGCCCGGGGGGACGGCCGCCACCGGGCGGGGGGCCAGCGTGGTGGCCGAGGCGGTGATTTCACGAGCCGCGAGGCGGGTGGCGGTCGTGGGCTGGGCCGGGCCCGAGGGGGCAGCGCGCCCATCACCGCGCACCAGGAGGCGGAGCCGGTCGCGAATTCCCATGTGCGCGTGCTAACCCGGCCGAGTGCTTCCGCTGTTGTTCGCATGTGCCGTCCCGGAGTGTCCTGACTGCCCGGCCGAGCCGGGGTCGGCGGCGCTGGAACTGGCGGCAGCGGGCATGCCGGTGCTGGTCCGGCGGGCGGTGCGCCTGGACCCAGGCACCTTCGTCGACGGCGCCTGGGTCGGGGCGGAGGAGCCCGCGCTGCGCGTGCTTGGCCCGGCGGGCG
>CAYHRZ010000767.1:0-2116 GCA_964359125.1 uncultured Klebsiella sp.
CCGGTACAAGCGCTGCGTCGTGGCGGCGGAGCGCCTCGCCGCCGCAGGCCTGTCGAATGCCCGCGTGGTGCGGTACTCCTGGTTCGGCCTGACCGACCTCTTCGGCGAGGGCACGCTCGACGGCGTCCACGTGTACCACCCGGACCCCTGGGAGCGCGGCAGCCAGGCCAAGCACCGGCTGGTCGACGGCGCGTTCTCCGCCAACATCGCCCTACTGTGCCGGCCCGGGGCGGAGCTCAGGCTCAAGACCGACTTCCGCCGGCACTACGACGTGCTCCTGGCCTCGCTGGGCAACACGCCGTGGACGGTGGCGGGGACCTCGGAAGACGTCGCGCGGGACGGCGCCCCCTGGCCCGACGACATCGTCACCGGGTACCAGGCCAAGTTCAACGAGCAGGCGCTGCCCGTCTACGCCGCGTGGCTGCGACGAGGCTGAGCGCGACGCCGCCGGCCCCGGCCGCGCCGCCGGACACGCAGCCCGCGCACTCGCCCGCGACCCCCCCGCCGCCACTGGGATCGGTGCCCAGGATCCACTCCTCGAGGTTGGTGTAGCCGTCGCCGTCGAGGTCTTCGTCGGCGTCGTCGCGACCAGGGTCCAGGCCGTACTGTTGCTCCCAGGCGTCGCCCATCCCGTCGTGGTCGTCGTCGACCGGCAGGACGAGGTCGACACCTTCCTCGTGGTCGCCGTGGCGGAGGTCGAGCGGCACCGCCCCGTCCTCGGCGCGAGCCCCGGGGTACCAGGTGTCGGCCCAGCCCGGGTCGGAGGGGCAGTACCACCAGGAGCGAGCCGAGATCGCCACGCTCGCCTCGCCGATGCCTACCACCTCGTAGGTGCCGTCCCGCGCCGTGGTCGTGTCCCAGCTCCGCGGGTCGTCGCCCGCCAACTCGGTGGCGGTCACCACGGCACCGTACACCGGGTTGCCCTCGTCGTCGGTCACCGTCCCGGACACCCGCGCGGCCGCGTCGAGTCCGAGGTCGAAGGTGGTGGCGCCCTCCACCGGGAAGAGGCGACGCGACTCGCCGTCCATGACGAAGCCCGACACGAAGCCGGCGTCGTCGCCGAAGATGTAGACGTAGTAGTCGCCCGGGTAGAACCCCCGCAGCGTGACCTCGCCGTTGGCGTCCGCACCGTCGCCCCGACCGACCGTGTAGGTGTCGTTGTAGACCAGGACGCTCACCTCGGCCGGCTGGCCCTCGCCGCTGAACCGGAAGGAGACGGTCGACTCCGGGGGCAGTTCGAAGTCGATGGTGGCCACCACCCCCTCCTCGGTGACCGGCAAGGCCTCGCCCACCCGGTCACTGTCCGGGTAGTAGGTGGTCGCCAAGCCGTCGGAGGAGGCCCAGGCCACCACGTCCCCAGGCGGCAAGCCGTCGGCTTCGTAGTAGCCCGCGGTGTCGATGTTGGGCGCCAGGACCTGACCGTCGCTGTACACGTAGGCCGTGCCGCCCGCGACCGGTCCGTCGGGCCCGGAGACCGTCCCCACGATGCTGATCCCGTCGAGCATTGCGTAGGTGCCGATGCTGGTGGTGTTGCCCAGACTCACGCTCACCGGCACCGCCCCCCCGGAACTGTAGGCCTGCCCGGCCCACTGCGCGGGCCACCCATCGGCGTCGAACTGTAGGGAATAGGGCGATCCGGTGTTCTCGCCGTCGAGCCCCACCACGCGAAACGCGCCGTCCGCGTCGGTGGTCGCGGACCGCGACACCACCTGCGTCCGCGCGTCGAGGCCCCGCGCCGCCACCACCGCCCCCGGCAACGGCTGCCCCGTGATGTCGGTGACCGTGCCGCTCACCACGCCCCCGAGGTCGAGGCTCCCGTCGAGCCCAGCGGTGGCGTCGTCGTCGCCCACAACCACCGGCTCGACCGAGCACACGTCGTGGACGCCACCGAGCATGCCGTCGGCGTGGGGGTCGTCGTTGCTCGGGAAGAACAGGACCCGGTAGGCGTTGCCCGGGAGCCCGGTGATTGTCCACTGCCCGCCCGAGCGAGTGGTCGCGGTCGCGTAGTTGTAGCGCGGGTCGTAGGCCCCCACCGTGACCCCCACCACTGGCTCGCCCTCGTGGCCGGTCAGGGTGCCCGACCGCTCCCCCGCCGTCGCGAGCGCCAGCCAAATCC
>CAYHRZ010000768.1:0-2111 GCA_964359125.1 uncultured Klebsiella sp.
GCGGCGATCGCGCGGTGTAGGTACTCGCGGACGACCTGTCCGAGTTCGTGCGGGATGACCTTCGTCGGCTCGACGAGGAAGGAGGCAAGCTGCGTGTCGAAGACGACCTGCTCGAGCTCGACGCCGTGCCGAGCGCCATGGCGGTCGACGAGCCCAACGACCGGACGGTGTTCGTGTACAGCAGCAGCGCCCGCATCGACGTGGTGGAGCACGAGTTCTTCGAGGTGTCGAGCTTCACGGTCGACGAGCCGGCCACCAGCGTGGTGGCCACCGCCTCGGGGATGCTGGCCTACAACGACCAGAGTTACCACGACGTGATCACCTTCGACGCCGCCACCGGCGACTGGCACGAGCAGCGCGCCGAGAACCCGGTGATGGAGTTGCTCACCGGCGAGAACTTCGCGGTGGCGACCATGCGCCCGGAGAACGTGTCCACCGGCTCCGGCACCAGTGCCTTCTACGACGAGAACTACGGCTTCGGCATCTTCCGCCTGGCCCCGGTGACCGGCGACAACCCGGAGGACGCCATCGCGCTGGTGCTCGAGAGCGCGCCGGTGGGCGTGGCGCTCTCCGCGGACGACAACGCCGAGTACGCGCTGTTGTTGCTCGACGGGGTCGACACGCTCCTGAAGGTGCGCCTCGACGACGCCACCGCCGACGAGATCACCCTGCCGGCGCCCCCGGTGGGCATCACCGCCTCGCCCGACGGCCGCTTCGTCGTCACCGGCGACACCGGCGTCGGCATGGTCAGCTTCGTCGACCCCGCCGACAACGGCATCGTCACCGTGGCGGGCTTCGCCACCAACGGCCTCGCTTCCCCCGCTCTGCTTCCCCGTCGCGAGTAACAGGAGTACACCATGATCAGCCTTCTCCTTGTGCAGTCCGCCCTCGCGGGCGACCGTGAACTCGACCTCCACGTGGCGGTGCAGGGCACCGACGACCCGGGTTGGAACCTGTTGTCGGAAGACGGCCACCTCAGCAGCGTGGGCCTCCGCGCCGGGCTGCCGGTGCACAAGTACGTGACCGTGCTCGCGGGCTGGGAGCACGGCGCCTCGGGCATGGAGTTCAACACCTACGACCAGTCCGGTGACGACGGCTCCGAGCTGTCGTTCCGGACCGGCAGCTACATCAACCAGTTCCAGCTGGGCGTCAAGAGCGGCTGGGGTCCGTCGCACTGGGCGAAGTTCTACGGCGTGGCCTCCGCCGACGTGCTCTACGGCATCGTGCGGGTCGACGACGACCCCGACGACGACGAGAACCCCGGCCAGGTGCAGGCCGAGGGCGTGGGCGTGGGCGCGCTCGGCGCCGTGGGCTTCGAGACGGCGGTGCCCCTCGGCAAGTCGGGCGTTTCCCTGGCCTTCTACGGGGAGCTCGGATACACCTGGACGGCGCCCTTCAACCTCGGTGACGTGGCGACGATCCAGGTCGACGGCGTGTCGGGCCGGGTGGGCACTGGGGTTCGCTTCTAGCGCAGGCGGCCGCTACCCCCCCTCGCACACGTACGGCCGCGCCGCCGGGCAGGTCTCGTCGCTCCACGTGTCGACGTCGTTGCGCCCGATGGCCACGCAGTCGGCGTTGCCACCCGGGTCGTTGGGCTCGCCCGCCGCCCAGTTGGTGTAGCTGACGCCGTCGCCCGACGACCAGGCGTAGGTGCCCTCGGTGTCGCGGTCGTTCAGGCCGATCCACCACCGGCTCGCCGCGTAGGCGTAGGCGGTGTCGGCCACCCAGGTGTTCTCGTCGTCGTCGTCGAGGGTGACGAGCTCGTAGCCGTAGCCCTGGCAGGCCGTCTCCGACCGCGTCCAGGACAGGCGTGAACTCCAGCAGAACAGGTAGGGGACGTTGTCGTCGCCGTAGTACTCCACGTCGCAGGTGGTGCACACCGTGCCGTCGTCCACGAGGCCGTTGCAGTCGTCGTCGACGTTGTTGCACGTCTCCGTGGCCCCGGGGTTGACGGTGGCATCGGCATCGTCGCAGTCGTCGTCGGTCTCGACGTAGCCCGTCGGAGGGTCGCAAGCCAACGTGTAGGTCGTCGCGTCGCCGTAGCCGTCACCGTCGGCGTCGGCGTACCAGGTCGTAGCGTCGCTTGCGCTGTCCTCGTCGACCGTGCCGTC
>CAYHRZ010000769.1:0-2111 GCA_964359125.1 uncultured Klebsiella sp.
GGTGCCCCGGAGACCTGGTACGACGGGGTCGACAGCGACTGCACGGGCGACGACGACTTCGACCAGGACAGCGACGGCGTGGCCTACCCGGCGGACTGCGACGACACCGACCCCCTCGTCTTCCCCGGGGCCGACGAGGTGCCCTACGACGGGGTGGACGACGACTGCGACGGGCAGGACCTCGGCGACATCGACGCCGACGGCCACGACGCCCTGGTCGTCGGCGGCGACGACTGCGACGACGGCGACGCCTCGGTGTACCCCGGCGCTGCGGATACCTGGTACGACGGGGTCGACAGCGACTGCATGGGCGACAGCGACTACGACCGCGACGTCGACGGCTTCGACAGCAGCGACTACGGCGGCGACGACTGCGACGACACCGACAACACCGTGTTTCCCGGCGCCTCCGACACCTGGTACGACGGGGTAGACCAGGACTGCGGGGGCAACAGCGACTACGACGCCGACGGCGACGGCTACGACAGCGAAGCCGAGGGGGAGGGGACAGCCGACGACTGTGACGACACCGACGCCGACTTCAACCCCGGCGCCCCCGACGTGCTCGACGGTGCCGACCAGGACTGCTCGGGCAGCGACGACGACCCCAGTGCGTCCTCGGTGGCGACGTGGAGCATCGTGGGTGACAGTGGCGACCAGGCCGGTAGCGGCGGGGTGCGCCTGGTTCCGGATCTCGACGGCGACGGGGAGGACGAGGTGGTGCTGGCCTCGCCGGCGGTGGGCGTCGACGGCGGCGCGGCGTGGTGTTTCGGGCTCAGTGAACTCTCGGCCAGCGGGTCGGTGAACGACGCCTACCTCGCGGTGACCGGCGCCTCCGGCGACCAGGTGGGCGCCAACCTGGCCCTGCTCGACTGGGACGACGACGGTGACGACGACCTGCTGCTCGGGGCTCCCGGCGTGCCCGGGGCCTTCGTGGTCGACGTGGCCGCGGCCGGGAGCGGCACCCGCGCCGCCACGGCGGTGTCGTGGGCGGTGGTCTCGGGGACCGCGGGCGACGACCTCGGCGCGGGGGTGGCGCAGGGCGACCTCGACGGCGACGGGGTGAGCGACCTCGTGCTCGGCGCGCCCGGCGCCAGCAGCGGCAATGGACGGGTGTACGTGTTGTACGGGGGCTCGGCGGCGGGGAGCGTGGCGAGCAGCGCGGCCGACTACAGCTTCCCGGGCGCCGACAGCGGCGACGCCCTCGGGAGCGTGATGGTGAGCGGGGGCGATCACTCCGGCGACGGACTCGACGACCTGGTGCTCGGCGCGCCCCTCGACGACGAGAACGGCCGCGCCGACAGCGGCAGCGCCTTCCTCGTCCGGGGGTCGAGCCTCTTGCTCAACCCGCTGGACCAGTCGGTGGAGTCCGTGGCGAGTTGGACGCTCACCGGCAGCAAGGCCGGGGAGTACGTCGGCACCGCCGTCGCCCTCTGCGACGTGGCCTCGACCAGCTACGCCGACGTCGTGGTGGGCGCCCCCGGCTACGCCTGGTCGGGCGCGGAGGGCGGGGCGGGCGTCTTCTACAGCAGCAGCAGCGGCTCCGAGTCGTTCACCTCGGCGGACCGGCTACTGCGCGCCGAGGGCGGCGGCTCGGCCCTGGGTTGTGGCTCCGACCTCGACGGCGACGGCGACCCGGACCTGCTCCTGGGCGCTGCCGACGCGGCGATGGTGTGGTTGCTCACCCTGGCGGGCACCAGCGGCACGCTGAGCTTCCCCGGCGACCAGGTCGCGTCGTGGTCGGGCTCCGGGAGCCTGGGCGCCGCGGTGGACGGCGCCGCCCTCGACGTCGACGCCGACGGCGTGGACGACGTGCTGCTGGCCGCCCCCGACAGCGCGGGCACGGTGTACGTGGAGCCGGTCCTTCCCTGAGCGGGCGTCGTCCCTACGCCGACTCCGCGTCCCCGGTGGCGGTTCCCGCTGCCTCCTCGTCGCAGTCCGGGGACCCCTCGCAGGTCTCGTCGTCGCAGTCGAAGAGGCCGTCTTCGTCTTCATCCACCCCGTTGGTACACTCGTCGCCGTAGTTGCCCTCGTAGTCGTCGCAGCAGGGGCTCTCTTCGCCCTCGAACCAGGTGCAGGCGGTGCAGAGCAGGACGAGGGCGGGGAAGATG
>CAYHRZ010000770.1:0-2102 GCA_964359125.1 uncultured Klebsiella sp.
CGCCGAGGCCGCCCGGCAGGGGCAGGCGGGGGTCAACCACTTCCGCGTGGCCCTGGGCTCGGCGGCGGAGGCTTGTGCCGTGCTGGACCTCGTGGACCTGGCGGGCGCCGCCGAGCAGCAGGCCAAGCTCCGCCGCGTCGGCGCGATGCTCCGGCGGCTCTCCGGGGGATGACGGGGCTCGAGGAGGCCCGCTCGACGCGGGCTCGCGGCTAGTCCCCCTTGACAGGTCAACGCAAACGGTGTGAGACTCCCGGGGCAACCCCCGAGGTCTTTATGAAGAAGTTCCTGGCCCTGGCGCTCCTCGCCGCTCCCGCCTCCGCCTTCGCAGGCATCGGCTCCACCGCGCACCTCACGTTCCTGTCCGATGGGACGGGTTGGGCGCCGTCGCTGGACTGGCGCGCGAAGGGCGTACACGTCAACGTGCAGGTCATCGACCTGCTCGACGGCCTGGGCGACGACGAGCTCGACGTCGGCGCGGGCTTCGCGATGGTGGCCGCCAAGCGCGCCATCAGCCCGCAGGTGGAAGGCACCGCCAGCCCCGGCCTGGCGCTGCGGTACTACTCGATCAACGGCGACGTCGGCGACGCGATGGAGAAGGCCAAGCTGCAGCGCTCGGGCTTCAACTTGGTGGCCCAGGCCCGCATCGGCATGGAGATGAAGGACAAGATGGGCTTCGGCGTGTACGTCGTGCCGCAGATCGGCGTCACCAACCTCAAGACTTTCGGCGGCAAGGACGACGAGTCGGAGATCAAGCTGGTCGGCGGCGGCGGCCTGGAAGTCAGCGCCTGGTTCATGGGGAACTAGTCCCTCCGATGGCCGAGCTTCGCCCGGGCGTGAGCTCGGCCAGCACCCGCGTGGAGATGACCCAACTGGTGCTCCCGGGGCACACCAACGCCCTGGGCACCATCTTCGGCGGGCAGGTGGCCGCGTGGATCGACGTGTGCGCGGCCATCGCCGCGCAGCGCTTCTGCCGCCGCCAGGTGGTGACGGCGTCGATCGACGAGTTGCACTTCCTCGCGCCCATCCAGCGCGGGCAGATCGCCATCTTCCGCGCCGCCGTGAACGCGGCGTGGAGCCGCTCGATGGAGGTGGGCGTGCGGGTGGAGGGCGAGGATCCCCTCACCGGCCAGCGGGTTCACACCGCCAGCGCCTACCTCACCTTCGTGGCCCTGGGCGACGACGGGCAGCCCACCGGCGTGCCGGCGCTGGTCACCGAGGGCGCGGACGAGGCACGACGGGCGCGGGAGGCCAGCGGTCGCCGCGAACATCGCCTCTCGATGAAGGCCGCGCGGCGCTCGTGATCACGCTGGCGTCGGCCTCGCCGCGAAGGCGAGAGTTGCTCGCCGCAGCGGGCGTCGAGTTCGTCGTCCGGGCCGCCAACATCGACGAGTCCCGCCGGGCGGGCGAGGCGCCGCTTGACTACGTCGTTCGTGTCGCGACCCAAAAAGCGGAGGCTGTCCCCGGGAGCACGGTGCTCGCCGCCGACACGGTGGTGATCCTCGACGACGACATCGTCGACAAGCCCGGCAACGCCGAGCGGGCCGTCGCGGCGCTGCGACGCCTCTCCGGGCGCGAGCACCGGGTGGTCACCGCCGTGGTTCTCCGTCGCGACGGGGTGGTCGAGACCGTCACCGTGACCACCCGGGTGTGCTTCCGCGCCCTGTGCGACGAGGAGATCGCCCGGTACGTCGCCACCGGGGAGCCGCTGGACCGCGCCGGCGCCTACGCCATCCAGGGCGGCGGCGGCGCGCTGGTGGACTGGATCGAGGGCAGCTACAGCAACGTGGTCGGGTTGCCCCTGCGGGAGACGCTGGAGTTGCTGGGCGCGGCCCGCGCCCGCCCGCCGTGAGTCTCCAAGCGGGCGAGGAAGCTAGGGAACTTGACGCGCGCCCTCCAAGTAGCACCGGGGGTGTCCGACGGGATCACTCTGTCAAGAAAATGTAAGGAAGCCGCCGCCGCCGCCGCCGCCGCCGCCGCCGCCGCCGCCGCCGCCGCCGCCTCGCGCGCCGCCTGCTCGGGTGACGCGACCTGCAGCACCAACCCGAACCCGACGAACTCAACTTGGCCGCTCCCTACACCCGGACCCCGCCGCCAGTACGCAC
>CAYHRZ010000771.1:0-2091 GCA_964359125.1 uncultured Klebsiella sp.
AGGTAGCCGCCGGGCGCCAGCGAGGGGCCCGCCGGGAAGGCGGACCCCACGGCGTCGACCAGTTGCCAGCCGCCGAGGTCCACGGTGTCCCCGCCGCGGTTGTAGAGTTCGATCCACTCGTCGGGCACCTCGGCGAAGGGCTCGTCGTCACGCGACACGGGCGCGTGGTGGTACATGATCTCGTTGATCACGACGCTGTCGGTGGTGTCGACGACGTTGGCCGCGCCGGGCGTGGCCTCGGTGGGGTAACGCCAGGGGCCGCCGTCGGCGCGCGCGCGGGGACGGCTCGTCACCCGCTGGGCGTCGAGCAGTTCCCCCCCGTCGTCGCCGTGGAGGAAGAGGGCGTCGCCCGGCTCGAGGTCGAGGCCGTCGACCAGGAGCAGGTCGCCCGCGGCGAGGGTCGCCACCGGCACCGCGATCGTCGCGCCCGACGCCGTCAACAGCGACAGGCCCTCGGTGTCGGTGTCGCGGGTGGCGACGAGTTCGACGAAGCTGGTGTCGACCTCGTTGAGGACCACCGCCGGCTCGGCGGCGTCCGGCGACACCCGCGCGGTGAGCCCGCAGGCGAAACGCAGGTCGGTGTCGGGGTCGGCGGCCTGGTGCAGTTCCACCGCGAGCAGGTTGTTGCCCGGCACGAGCGTGCCGGGGTCGAGGTCGGCGTACACGCTCGCCGAGTCGGTGACCGGTGACGACGCCCGCGTGGTGGCATCGACCCCGCCACCGGGCATGTTCTCCCGGTACACCTCCACGCCGTTGAGGTACACGACGGCGCCGTCGTCGAGCACACACTGCAGCCGCAGGGCGCTCGCCTCGCCGTCGAGCGCGAACTCGGTCCGGAACAGGGTGGTGGGGACGGCCTCCAGCTCCGTGGTGCCGGTCGCGCCCGCCAGCGGGTCCACCGACCGGAACAGCGCGTAGGTGTTGCCGGTGTTGGTGACGGAGGTATCGGAGAAGGTGTCGACCCAGACGTAGCGGGTGGCGGTGTCGAAGTAGGCGCCGTTGGCCCACCCCCAGGGGTCGCTGTCACGATCCGCGTCGACCGGCGGGGCCGACCAGCCGCCGCGGCCGGCCAGGTCGGCGACCTCGTCGTCGGCCGGGGGCGGGTTGGCCGGCGCGGTGCCGGGGCAGGCGCCGTCGTCTCCGAGCACCCACTCGAAGGTGCTGGTGCCCGTGCCCACGATGTCGTCACCCACCTCCACCTCGGCGATGGTCATCTGCGGGCCGCCGTAGTCGGCCGGCGACTCCCAGGCGGCGAGGTAGAGGTGGTCGGTGGGGAGCACGTCGAGATCGACGGTCTCCACGGTCGTCCAGTCGCCGTCGGGATCCTCCGCGACGAGTTGGAGGTCGCTGCCGTCGGCCGCGCCGAGGTACACGGCGTAGTAGTTGTCGGCCGTCACGCGCAGGGTGGCCGAAACGCTGCCCTCGGCGCCGCCCGCGTAGAACGGCGCCTCACCCTCGGGCCAGTCGGTGGCGTCGTAGCCGGGGCTGGCCCAGTCGGCGGCGGGGTAGGCCCCGGAGGCGTCGTAGCGCCAGGTGGCGTCGAGGGGCACCAGCACCACGGTGGAGGGCGCCTCGTGGGGATCGAGCCCGTTGGGCGCGCCCGGCGTGCCGCCCCGCTCGGCGCTGGTCGTCCAGTTCTCGGCGTGGTCGCTGGCGCTGTCGGGGTCGGCCTTGGCGAGGGTGAAGCCGGAGCCGTCGGGGCCCACCGGCCAGGGATCGTCGTCGTCGTAGGCCACGCTGTCGACCCGCCGCCCGGCGTTGTTGTAGAGGTCGAGGCGCTCGCCGCCGTCGTCGAGGGCGGTGCCCAGGTCGACCACCACCTCCTCGCCCGCCGGGATCACGGTCCCGGTCGGGAAGGCGTAGTCCACGCCCGCAGCCAGCGACCAGCCGGAGAGGTCGATGTCGAGGACCATGGGGTTGTGCAACTCCACCCAGTCCACGCCGTCGGCGTAGGCGACGCCTTTCATATCGACAACGTAAAAAGGAACATCGTCCTCATCGTGGTCGCCACAGGCGTACTGAAGCACGTCGACATTTGCGGATTTCCAGCGCTGGACAAAATCTGGATTAGGTTCGATCGATATTACCGTC
>CAYHRZ010000772.1:0-2082 GCA_964359125.1 uncultured Klebsiella sp.
GTCGCTGCGCCCGGAAGACATCGGCATCTACGTCCACGCCATCGAGGATCCCCTCGGCGCGCCCGGCGAGGCGCTGGTGGCCCTTTTGCCGCCGGGGTCGATCGTGGTGGGCGCCACCGGCGAGCGTTTCGTCGACGAGGACGTGGCCAAGTCCTTCGACTTCTTCGACCAGATGCCCCCGGGCGAGGTGTTCGCGGTGACGGCGGGCTCGCACGTTTCCCGCCTGGCGTTCATGCGCCCGGCCTACAACTGGGCAGAGCCCACCGAGGTCGAGATCCTGGAGCTCATCGCGGTGGAGGAGGCCGGCAGCGACGCGATTTCCGAAGCCGACGATCCCAGGTCGTTGGCGACCGCCATCGGGGCGGACCCCGAGCTGCTGGTGGACGCCATCGACAGCTTCAACACCGCCGCCTACACCGGCACGCCCGACGAGTTCGGCCGACTCGCCGAGCCCACCGACGCCCTGGAGGCGCCCCCCTACGTGGCGATCCGGCTCACGCCGGGCCTGGCCAAGGCCTTCGGCGGCGTGGCCACCGACACCGAGGCCCACGTGCTCAGCCCCGAGGGGGCGATCATCCCCGGACTCTACGCGGCCGGCGAGGTGACCGGCATGGTGCTCGGCGGCGGCGGCGGCGACGGCTTCTCGGGCAGCGTGAACGCCTGCTACTGGTCGGGTCGGGTGGCCGGCAGCGAGGCGGCGGCGCGGGCGCGGGGGGAGTAGGGGCGGGCGCGGGGCGGGTGCCCTGCGGTGATCGCCAGTGTTGCAGTCGTCTTGTAAGCGCTGTACAATTCGCAGCATGATCCGCACGCAGATCCAGCTCCCTGACCACCTGCACGAGCGGCTCAAGCGGCTGGCCGACGCGCAAGAGTGGTCGATGGCCGAGGCGATCCGGCGAGGCGCTGAGCTGCTCGTCCGGAGCTACCCGGCGTCCGGGGCCGACTCCGCCTGGCAGCTTCCCGCCGCAGTCGACGTGGGCGAGGTGCTCGTCGAGAGCGACCGCTGGCGCGAGCTGTCCAACGAGCGCGCTTGATGCTCGCGATCGACACCAACGTGCTGTTCGAGTCGGTGGTCGTCGCCGCACGGCGTCACGCGGCCGCGCGCACGTTCCTCGACGCCCAGGCCGCGAATCCCGACGTCGTCATCCCGGAGCTCGCGCTGGTCGAGTTGTACGCGCTCCTGCGAAACCCGGCCGTCGTCGCTCGCCCGCTCCCGGCCGAGCGGGCGGCGGCCGTGGTGCGCAGCTTCCGCGCCCACCCGCACTGGCAACTGGTCGACCACGACCCGGCGATCATGGACGAAGTCTGGGCGCGCATGGGCCAGCCCGGCGTCTCCCGCCGGCGAATCTTCGACCTCCGGATGGGCCTGGGACTGGCACGCCACGGGGTCAAAGAGGTCGCAACGCGCAACACCGCAGATTTCGACAACATGGGATTCGATCGCGTTTTTGACCCACTAGCGGGGTGAACGATTGGACCGGGGGCCACTGCCTCATCGGCGGGGCGGGCCCCCGAAGAGCACGTCGACGGTGCCGACCGAGTCGTTCCCGTCCCAGCCGGAGTACGGGGAGCCCACCCGCCCGTGGCGGCCAAGACGCGGGTCGTCCAAGGACATTCACGGCATTCGCACACGATACCTACGCTTCGTATGCACATGGTGCTTGAATGCGAACGACCGTCGAGATCGATGACCAACTCCTCCGCTCCGTCCAGCGGGACTTGCCTGGACTGACCAAGCGCGAGCTGATCCACCAGGCGCTACTCGCGCTGAGGCGCACCCTCGCCTCGGCCGCGCTGGCCACCCTTGGGGGCACCGAGAACATCCGGGAGGTCCCGCGTCAATGAGCGGGCCGGTGCTCGTCCACCCGGGGCGCCGCGTCGACCCCGCGGCGCCCGTGCAGGCGCAATAGGCTGCGGTCCCGCCGGGAGGCACCCGTGTACGACGCCCTTCGCCACAAGATGGAGCAGCAACTGGCCGGCATCCGCGAGGCCGGCACCGAAAAGCGCGAGCGCGTGATCGTCTCCCCCCAGGACAGCACCATCCGCGTGCAGAGCGGCGAGCAGGTGCTCAACTTCTGCGCCAAC
>CAYHRZ010000773.1:0-2082 GCA_964359125.1 uncultured Klebsiella sp.
GCCCGCCCACGGGCGCCCGCGAGCCCCCCGGCGCTACCCGCAGCACCCGCCGCGCCCGCGCTCCACCCGCGCGCCCACGCGAACCTCGACGTCCACCACCGCCCCGCCGCGCAAGACCCGGGCCACCACCGCCTGGTCCACGCTGCCCTCGTCGAGGATGGCGTGCAGCGCGCGGGCGTCGGGCACCGGCTTGCCGCCGAAGCCCAAGAGCACGTCGCCCACCAGCAGGACGCCCGACGCCGGCCCCCCCGGCGACACCCCCGCCACCACCACGCCGCCCTCCTGCCCCGCCGCGCGGGCGGAGGCCTCGTCGAGCCGCACCGGTTGCACCACCACGCCGAGGTGGCCCCGCCGCACGCCGCCGTGGGCCACGATGCTCTCCACCACCCGACGGAGCGTCGTCACCGGGATGGTGCCCCCGCCCCTGGCAATCGCCGAGGTGTTCAGGCCGATCACCCCACCCGAGACCGAGACCAGCGGGCCGCCCGAGAATCCCGGGGGCAGCGAGCCGTCCACCTCCACGTAGCGATCGACCCTGCCCCCACAGGCGGTTTCCCAGGCGCCGTTCACCGCCCCCACCATCCCGAGCGACGCGCGCACACCGTGCCCGGGGCGACCCAGCGCCAAGACCAGCTCTCCCACTCGCCTGCCCGCGTCGTCGTCCAGTGCCACGGCCGACAACGTCGCGTTCACGCGCAGCACCGCGACGTCGGTGCCCGGGTCGCGGCCCACGAGCAGGGCCGGCAGCGCCTGGCCGTCGGGCAGGCCCACGCGGATCTCGTCGTCCCGTTGCACCACGTGGCTCGCGGTCACCACCAGCCCATCGGCCGACCACGAAAACCCCGAGGCCGCGCGCCGCCGCCCTTCCACCCGCACCACCGAGGCGCCCGCCCGCTCGACCGCACCCGCCAAACTGTCCGACAACGTCTTCGCATCCATGAGTGACTCCCTGTGCCACGAAGGTGACCCCCGGCGGTGCCCTCGACCACGCCCCAGGTCGACAGCTCCCACCTGCCCACCTGGGCAGGCCTAGAGGCTCAGCAGTCCCCCCCTCGCCGCGAGCACCACCGCCTCCGTCCGCGACACCGCGCCCAGCTTGTTCATCACCGCCACGACGTGGAACTTGGCAGTGTGCTCGGAGATCCCCATCCGGGCGGCGATTTCCTTGTTGCTGAGCCCCTCCGCGAGCAGGGACAGGGCCTCCGTCTCCCGGGTCGTGAGCCGCTCCATGCCGGGACGGGGCCCGCGTGGCTTCACGATCGCCGCCGAGAACTCGACGTCGACCACCAACAAGCCGGCGGCGACGCCGTGCACCGCCGCCACGATGCGCGCGTCAGCCGCGCCGCGCATCACGGCCCCCCGGGCGCCAGCCGCGAGCGCGCTGTCCGCCCCTTCCTCGTCGAGCGCGAGCACCACGGTGGGGACGGTGAAGGCCGGGAAACTCGGCCCCTCCCCGGCGTCGTACACCACCACGTCGGCGTCGACCGCCTCGCCGGGCTCGAACCCCGCGCGCGACAGCATGGCCTCGAGTCCCGCCCGGGCGAACCGGTCGCCCGAGGCCACGAACACGAGGAGCGGGCGAGGTTCCGGCGGCACGACCGCCCAAGGGTACGCACCGCCCAACCGCCGCCCACCTGCCCGCACGGGGAGGGCGCTGGCCACCACGCGCCTTTTCTGGTTGTCGGCGGCTGCGGAGAGCCCGCGGCACCCGCCCCGCAACCCGTCGACCGGCCCGGCGGGGCGCGAGGCCACCCCAAGCCGGGCAAAATCGGACAGCACGGCACCCTAAGCGGCAGGAAACATGACAACCCTGCCCGCCCGCGCCGCGCTCGCCCAAGGGCCTCGCGAAAAACGTAGCTTGTCCCATCCGCGCACAGGCGGTGGGAACCCGCTACGGCCACAACTGTCCGATTTCCTGGGGCTTGGGGTGGGCCCTTGTCCGTTTTTGGGGGGCTTGGGGTGCCGCCGGGGGCGCCAACCGCCCCCGGCACCCGGCCAGCCTGCCCCGACCCACCCCAACCCACGACCCAGCGCCGCGTCCACGCCCCGCGCGACCCGGGGATCCCCGGCGCCCTGCCACCG
>CAYHRZ010000774.1:0-2076 GCA_964359125.1 uncultured Klebsiella sp.
CATCCAGGACCGGCCGGGACCGAACCGGGCGCCGCTGCCGCTGCCCCACCCGCTAGACACGCCGAGGGTGGCGTTCCAACTCTTGTTCGGCAAGTCGCCGCGGTTTCAGCCCTACGTGATGGTGCGCGCGGCGGGCCTGGTGCACACGCTCAACGACGTGGTGAAGCTGGCCTTCAAAGAAGACATCGTCCCCAACCATGTGGAGAAGTTCTACTGGTTCATCGCGCCGGTGATCGCCATGACCATCGCGCTGTGCACCTTCATCGTGGTGCCCTTCGGCGACACCTTCCTCGGCTACCCCCTCCAGGTGTCGAGCCTCGACGGTGGGTTGCTGTTCGTCCTGGCGCTCACGTCGTTGGGCGTGTACGGCATCATGCTGGCGGGGTGGAGCTCCAACAACCGTTTCTCGCTGCTCGGCGGCCTGCGATCGAGCGCGCAGATGGTGAGCTACGAGCTGGCGATGGGGCTCTCGGCGGTGGTGGTCTTCCTGGGCGCGGGCACGGTGTCGCTGGGCGAGATCTCCGCGCAGCAAGCCGGGCCGATCTGGAACTGGAACGTGTTCTCGCCCTTCGGGGCCCTGGCTTTCATTCTCTTCTGGGTGAGCGCCTTCGCCGAGACCAACCGCACGCCCTTCGACCTGCCCGAGGGCGAGGCGGAGCTGGTGGCGGGCTACCACACCGAGTACTCGAGCTTCCGCTTCGCGCTGTTCTTCATGGCGGAGTACGCCAACATGATCGTGGCCAGCGCGGTGACGGCGACGCTGTTCTTCGGTGGCTACAACGTGCCCTTCCTCGCGGGCGACACGCTGCGGACCCACGCGGATCTCTTGGTGATGCTCGCGGGCTTCGGCGCGGTGCCGGCGTTTGCGACCTTCGCGGTGCTCGCCCTCAAGCGACGCTCCCGCCCCTTCTACCAGGCGATCCCCAAGGACGATCCTCGGCAGCGCGAGCCCTTGTTCTTCGCCACGGTGTGGGTGGGCGCGGCCGCGGCCCACGGCGGGCTGGGCCTGCTCGGGGCGCTCGGCGTGATCTCCGGGCCGCTGGGCTTCGCGGTGAACGGCGTGCCACTGGGTCCCGAGGTGGTCGCCCTGGTGGCCCAGCTCACGGCGCTTTCGGTGAAAGTGCTGATCGGCTGCTGGATCTTCATCTGGGTGCGCTGGACCTTCCCGCGCTTCCGCTACGACCAACTCATGAACCTCGGCTGGCGCTACATGCTGCCCACCGCGCTGGTGAACGTGTTCGCCGCTGCGCTGTGGATCATCGTGAAGCACACCTGGTTCGCGTAGGAGAACGGATGCCCCTCCCCAAGCCACAGAAGACCCTGAGCTTCGCCGAGTCCAGCTACCTCGTGGAGGTGGTCAAGGGCATGGCGCTCACGATGGGACACCTGGTGAAGAACATCTTCGACCAGGACCGGTTCCGCACCGTGGAGTACCCCGACGTCCGCAAGCCGATGACCGCCCGCTACCGGGGCGCGCACCGCTTGTTGTTGCGTGCCGATGGCAAGGTGAAGTGCGTGGCGTGCATGTGCTGCCCCACCATCTGCCCGGCGAAGTGCATCACCATCATCGCGGGCGAGGATCCCGACGACCCCGCCGAGAAGTTCCCGGTCGAGTTCGACATCGACATGCTGCGGTGCATCTACTGCGGCTTCTGCGTCGACGCCTGCCCCAAGGACGCCATCCGGATGGACACGAAGATCTACGAGATCAACGCCTACACCCGGCAAGACATGGTCCACAATAAGTCCTACATGGTGAACCTCATGGACGGCCTGAAGCCGGAAGCCGAGGACGTGTACCGGGCGGACCCCGCCAACGCGCCCCATGGCTACACGACCGACGAGGAGCCCGTCGCATGACCGAGTCCGTGCTCTTCTACCTCTTCGGACTGGTCGCGATCCTGTCCGGCCTGAGCGTCGTGCTGCAGCGCAACGCCATCGCCAGCGCGGTTTCGCTGGTGGTGTGCTTCTTCGCGCTGGCCGCCGAGTACGTGTTGCTCCAGGCGCACTTCGTCGCGGTGATCCAGATCCTGGTCTACGCCGGCGCGATCATGGTGCTGTTCATCTTCGTGATCA
>CAYHRZ010000775.1:0-2071 GCA_964359125.1 uncultured Klebsiella sp.
CACCGGGGGCACCGGCAACGGCGCCGGCGGCGGAGTGGGGACAGCGGGGACCGACGGCGGCTACCTCGCCGCCGGGACCAACGGCGACGCGACGACCGACCGGACGCTGGCGCTGGGCAGCGGCGGGGGCGGGGGCGGGGGCGGCTACCAGGAGACCGGCGGCGGCGGCGGCGGCGCGGGCGGCGGTGCCATCCACCTCTACGGCTGGAGCAGCTTGGAGCTGGAGTCGAGCGCCTACCTGCTCGCCAACGGCGCAGGCGGCGGCGGCGGGGCACGCGACGACGGGGGTTCGTCCACCAGCGCGGAAGGGGGCGTCGGCGCCGGCGGCGGCCTCCGGTTGGAGTCACCGCTGCTCACCATCGACGCCGCCTGTCCCAACATCAGCGTGCGCGCGGGCGACGGCGGCACGACCAACGGCGGCACCATCAAGTTGTTCTACGACAGCCTCACCGGCACCACGCCCTCCACCTCGTGCGCCGGCCGGGTGTACGACGCCGGCGCCGGGAGCTTCGCGGCGCCCTGAACACCGGGCCTAGGCGCGCGGCTTGGCCACGCCCCGGCGCCGGGGACCCCTGCTTCAGCGGGCGCCAGGGTGCCGCGCGGTGACCACTCGCTTCACCCCCACCGTACCGGCCGTCGTCTCGCCGTCGGGCCACCACACCGACACCTCGACCTCCGTGGCCGCCCCGAGCCCCACGTGCACCCGCGACGGTCCTTGCCCGAAGCCGCGGAGCCCTTGCACCTGGCGCAGCCAGCTCCGATCCCCCGCCCGCACCTCGACCAGCGCCCCCAGCCCCGCCGCGTTCCCCGGCGGGCCCACCAACTCGACGTCCAGCCAAGCATCGCCGCCGCAGCGGTTCCACCACGCGCGCAGCGGGCCCTCGGAGCCCGCCGTCACCACCTCCAGCCAGCCGTCGCCGTCGAGATCCGCCGCCGCGAGACCGTAGTGGCTGGCCTCGTCGTCGAAGCCGACGTCCGCCCCCACGTCCACGAAGCCGTCCTCGCCGCCTTGCCAGAGCACGTCCGCCCAGGACTCGCGGCTGTCGTCGGCGGGCGGCACACCGTCGGACCACGCCGGCCAGACCATCCGGGGGTGCACCTCGTTCCCGCCGGCGGCGGCGGCGTCGGGCCACCCGTCGTTGTCGAGGTCCGCGAGTTCGATCGACCACCCCACCCACACCTTCCCCTCCCCCATCACCGCCGGGGTGAACCCCAGGGCGGTGCCCGCCTCCGCGTAGCCGCCCGCGCCGTCGCTCTGTAGGCAACGGACGGGGCCGGTGTCGGTGATGCAGTAGTCCGGCCAACCGTCGTCGTTGAGGTCCAGCACGTCGATGCCCATGCCCGCCACGAGCAAGTCGGCGTGGACCTCCGCGGCGTCGTCGACCAGGACGCCGTCGTCGTTGCGGTAGAACGCCTGCGGCGCGGGCCAGTCGGGGAGGTAGAGGCGATCGGCCGACACGAGCACGTCCTGGTCGCCGTCGCGGTCTCGATCCGTCGTCGCCGCGAGCATCGAGAAGCCGGGCGCGTCGGGGTTGAGCGCGACGGCCTCCCAGGACCCGTCGCGGGCGTAGAGGACGAGGTGCACGCTGGCTCGTCCCATGGCGTCGGGGTCCGCGGGCGTGTCCAGCGAGGCCGACACCCAGTCAAGCCCCGGGACGACCAGGTCCGTCGCGCCATCGCCGTCGACGTCCCCGGCCGCGAAGCTGACGTAGTAGGGCACGGTGTCGCCCTCGTCGGCGTACAGGGTCACCGGGGGGGCGTAGCCGAGGTCGCCCGTGCCCCGGGCCCACCACACCCGGCCCGGGCCCACGAACACCAGGTCGACAACCGCGTCGGCATCGAGATCGACGACCCCGAAGCCCCCCGACGGCCCCAGCGTGAGGACCACGTCGTCGAAGGGCGCCGGCGCCACGGCGAAGTGCCCGGTCCCGTCGTTTTCGTAGAGCGTCGGGGCACCCTCGACGCGGCCCGCCGCCACGTCGATGTCGCCGTCGCCGTCGAGGTCCTCGGCCACCACGTTCGCGCCGAAGGAGGTCGCCTCACCCCAGAACGAGACCTGCGCCTGGTCGAG
>CAYHRZ010000776.1:0-2070 GCA_964359125.1 uncultured Klebsiella sp.
TGGCCCACGGGAGCGACGCCATCGGCTTCACGCTCCAGTCGGAACTCACGTTCACCAACATCGTCAACATGATCGACCTGGCCGGACTGCCCCTGCGCTCGACCCAGCGGACCGGCGGGCCGATCCTGCTCGCCGGGGGCCCGGCGGTCTTCAACCCCGAGCCGCTGGCGCCCTTCATCGACGCCTTCGTGATCGGCGACGGCGAAGACGTGGTGCTCGAGATCGCCGAGGTGCTGCGCGCTCACCGGGAGCGGGACGACCGCCTGCGCGAGCTGTCGCGACTAGAGGGCGTCTACGTCCCCGCGCTGTACCCGATGGACACCCTGCCCGATGGCCGCGTGCTGCCCCCGGTCGACGCGCCGAAGATCCGGAAGCGCACCGCCCGCGCGCTCGACGGGCGCAACTTCCCGGTGAACTACATCGTCCCGTTCACCGAGCAGGTCCACGACCGCGTGAGCCTCGAAGTGCTCCGCGGCTGCACCCAGGGCTGCCGTTTCTGCCAGGCCGGCATGACCACCCGGCCAGTGCGGGAGCGCACGGTCGACGCCGTGGAAGACTTGATGAAACGCACCCTGGCGACCACCGGCTACGAGGAGGTGTCGCTGGTGTCGTTGTCGACCTGCGACCACAGCCAGGTGCGTCACCTCGTGGAGCGTACCAGTCAATTGGCCAGGGACCAGCACGTCACCCTGTCTCTACCCTCGTTGAGGCTGGATTCTTTCTCGGTCGAGCTGGCCGACATGGCCTCCGCCACCCGCCGGACGGGGCTCACCTTTGCCCCCGAGGCTGCCTCCCCGCGGCTGCGCGCGGTGATCAACAAGTGGATCCCCGACGAGGAGCTGATCGAGATGGCCACGGCCGCCTACGACAAGGGCTGGGAGCACGTGAAGACCTACTTCATGATCGGCCTGCCCACCGAGCGCGACGAGGACGTGGTGGCCATCGCCGACCTCTGCGCCCGCACCCTCCAGGCGGGCAAGCAGAAGAACCCCCGGGCTGCGGTCCACACCGGCGTGAGCACCTTCGTGCCGAAACCGTTCACGCCCTTCCAGTGGGCGCGGCAGATCGGCATCGAAGAAACGGAGCAGAAACAGGCACTCCTGTTCTCGCACCTCAAGAAACACAAGAACATCAAGTTCGGTCGCCACAAGCCCCACGAGACGTTCCTGGAAGGGCTCGTGTCGCGCGCGGACCGGCGCGCCGCCGACCTCATCGAGGCCGCCTGGCGACACGGCGCGCGGTTCGACGCCTGGGGCGAGCACCTGGACTTCCCGGCCTGGGAGAGGGCCATCGCGGAGACCGGCTACGACGTGGACGACGCCCTGCGGGAGCGAGCGTTGGACGAGCGCCTGCCCTGGGACCACATCGACATCCACATGCCCAAGCAGTGGTTCGTCGACGACTACGAGCGCGCCACGCAGTTGCGCCACGCGCCCGACTGCCGCGCGAAGAAGTGCCACCAGTGCGGCGTGATCGACGTGGAGCGCGACCTCTGCGCACACATGCTGCGCAACAGCATCGAGGGCCGCAAGGCCGAGGCGAAGTGGGTCCGGGCGCCGGTGTCGGCCCCCGCGGAGCCGCCGGTGGTGCAGCGGCTGCGATTCCGCGTCGGCCGGGAGGGCGACGCACGTTTCCTCGGCCACCTGGAGTGGCAGAACGCCTGGCAGCGGGCCCTGCGGCGGGCCGCCGCGCCGATCTCCTACTCGCAGGGTTTCCACCCGCAACCGCGGACCGCGTTCTCATCGGCCCTCCCCAGCGGCGAGGAGTCGCGCGCGGAGTACCTGGACGTGCGCCTGTCGCGGCGGGTCGACGTCGCAGCCCAGGAGGCGGCGCTGCGCGCCACGGTGCCCGCGGGGTTCCTCGTGCTCGCGGCTGAGGAAGTGCCGGTCGACGCGCCGTCGACCATGGGAGAGGCGAGGGGATGGGCCTACGAGATCGCGCCCGGGCTGCCCGTCGACGAGGTGCGCCGGTCGGTCGACCGGCTGCGCGAGGCCGAACAGTTGCCGCTCACCCGGCGCTCCAAGTCGGGGCCGGTGCAGGTCGACATGCGGCCGATGCTGGAGCAGATCC
>CAYHRZ010000777.1:0-1463 GCA_964359125.1 uncultured Klebsiella sp.
GTTCGATCGGCATCCCGGCCGGCGCCTGCGTGAGCGAGAAGACGAGCGCCTCGCCCGAGGGGTTCCCGAGGGCGTCGTCCGTCGCGGTCGCCTGGTAGGCGTACGCCTGCTCCTCGGTCGCGGCGGTCACCGCGGTCGAGGTGATCGACGGCGCGTCATTCAGGTTCGCCACGGCAATCTGGAACGTCTGGATCCCGGTCGCCCCGTCCTTGTCGGTGACCTTGAGCGTCACCGTATGGGACTGCGCCGCCTGCGCGTTCGTCGGCGTCCACGTGACCGCCCCCGACGCCGGGTCGATCGCGAGGCCCTGCGGCCCGGAGATGACCGCGTACGCGAGCGTGGCCTGGTCGGCGGAGCCCGGGTCGAGGGCAGCCGCCGCGTAGGCGTACGCCGCCTCCTCCGTCACCGCCGCGACCGGCGCGGTCGTGAACTGCGGCGGGAGGTTGTTGACGGTCACCACGAGCGTGTCGGCGCCCTGCCCGCCGTTCTTGTCGGTGACGGTGAGCGTCACCGTGTAGACGCCGTTGTCGGCGTAGGCGTGCGTGACCGACTGCCCGCCCTGCGGGGGGCTCCCGTCTCCGAAGCCCCACGCGTAGGTCAGCGTCGCCTGGTCGCCGGCGCCCGGATCGACCGCCGTGCCGAACAGGAAGACCCCGGTGCCCTCGTTGGTCACGGCGTCCGGCCCCGCGTTCACCACGGGGGCGGCGTTGCCGATCGTCGCGACGAGCGTGCCTTGCCCCTGGCCGCCGTCCTTGTCCCAGACCTTGAGCGTCACGACGAACACGCCGTTGTCGGCGTAGGCGTGCGTGACGTCCTTCCCGGCGGCCACGAACCCGTCGCCGAACTCCCAGAGCCAGGTGAACCCGGCCGCGGTGTCGGCGGTCCCCGGGTCGACGGCAACGCCCGAGAACGCGAGCACCTGCCCCTCGGTCCCCGCCTGGTCGGCGCCCGCGTCGACTGTGGGCGCGACGTTGGCGATAGAGGCGAACGCCTCCGCCTCGTCGGTGAACCCGCACCGCTGGTCGGTGACCCGCAGCGCGATCGGATACGCCCCGTTGTCGGTGAAGGTGTACGTCGGGGTGGGCCCCACCGCGTCGTCGAACTGCCCGTCGCCGTCGAGGTCCCACGCAAGCGTGATAACATCCCCCGCGTCGGGGTCGGACGAGGCGGTCCCGTCGAGCCCGAGCAACGAGCCCTCGCTCGCGGCAAACGGCCCGGTGACCCGCGCCAGCGGCGGGAGGTCGTTGATGATCAGGCGCGACTCGCCGAGGTACGTGAACGTCGCCTGGTCGCGCGGCGATGCGGGCGAGGAGCCGTCGGCGACCGTCATGCGGAGGTAGTACTCGTCGCCGGAGGCGAGGTCGGAGATGTCGAACGAGCACGGCATCACGTACCCGGGCGCGTCGAGCGCGAGCGGCCAGTCGTGCACCGGCACGAGCGCGCGCGCGGGCCCGTCGTGCTTG
>CAYHRZ010000777.1:1473-2069 GCA_964359125.1 uncultured Klebsiella sp.
GTGGTCCATTCACTGCCGGTCGCGCACGCATCCATCCCCTCGCAGCCGCCGCCCTGGTAGTCAAAGACGCAGGTCTGGGTGTCGATGCCCCCCGCGGTCGCCAGGACCTTGAGGTACGCGAACCCGCCCGAGGCGATCCGCCGCTCGACGCCGACGACGTTCCCGGTCTGCTGCCACGCCGCCAGGAGGCCCGGCGCGTTCACGGTCAGCTCCTGGTAGCCGATCTGCGCGCAGACGCACGGGGCGTTGTTGGTGATCGATCCCATCGAGACGCCGTTGAGCGTGATCCGGAACGCGTCGCCGCTGCAGAGGCCGAGCGCCTTGAATACGAGCTTGGTCACCGTGCCGGCGTTCTCGAGCACCACGAGGTTGCCGGTGAGGTCGTCGCCGTTGGGGTCGCCGATCGAGACGTTGAGCGCCTCGTCCCCCCGGTGGGGCTGGATGTAGTTTATCTTCAGCGTCGGCTCGCAGGCGTCGCCCGCCCCGTCGCGGTCGGCGTCGTTCTGGTCGGGGTTGGCGTTCACCGGGCAGTTGTCGCCCATGCAGATCCCGTCGCCGTCGATGTCGTCGGCGTCCATGGTCACGTCGATCGGGAG